>JAYVRD010000234.1:0-4986 GCA_043776595.1 Chitinophagaceae bacterium
CCAAATTTAAACAACCCTTTGCCATACTTTTGTGTTATTAGTAATTGAAATAAAACTTTCTATTGATATATGTTGAAATTACCTATTTACTTAGACAATAACGCCACTACCCCAATGGACCCTAGGGTGCTGGAAACCATGATTCCTTTTTTTACCCAACATTTTGGCAATGCAGCTAGCCGTAACCACCCATTTGGTTGGGAAGCTGAAGAAGCTGTGGATTATGCCCGTGAGCAAGTAGCCAAACTAATTGGTGCAGACCCTAAAGAAATTATTTTTACAAGTGGTGCTACAGAAGGTGATAACCTTGGCATAAAGGGCGTATATGAAATGTATGCTAGCAAAGGCAATCATATTATTACGGCAACTACTGAGCATAAAGCAGTATTAGATACTTGTAAGCATATTGAAAAATTAGGTGGTGAAGTAACTTACCTTGAAGTAAAAGAAAATGGCTTGATAGATTTGGCTGAATTGGAAGCTGCTATTAAACCAACAACAATACTAGTTTCTATTATGTACGCCAATAACGAAATTGGCGTAATACAACCCGTAAAAGAAATAGCTGCCATAGCAAAAAAACACGGGGTCTTATTTTTTACCGATGCAACACAAGCTGTAGGAAAAATACCAGTGGATGTACAAAAAGATGGTATAGACCTTATGACTTTTACTGGGCATAAAATGTATGGCCCAAAAGGAATTGGTGCCTTATATGTGCGTCGCAAAAACCCAAGGGTAAAAGTAACTGCCCAAATGGATGGCGGGGGACATGAACGTGGCATGCGAAGTGGTACATTGAATGTACCAGGTATCGTAGGCTTTGGTAAAGCCTGTGAATTGTGCCGATTGGAAATGGATGCTGATGCAAAACGCATTGCAGTATTAAGAGATAAACTAGAAACTGAATTGATGAAGCTTGAAGAAGCTTATATTAATGGCACACCAGAACACCGCTTGCCACATGTTACCAATATATCTTTTAAACATGTAGAAGGAGAAGGTTTGTTGATGGGCTTTAATAAAAATATTGCACTAAGTTCAGGTTCGGCTTGTACTAGTGCCTCTTTAGAACCAAGCTACGTATTAAAGGCTTTAGGTTTGGGAGATGATTTAGCACACAGCAGCTTGCGTTTTGGATTGAGCCGTTTTACAACAGAAGAAGAAGTAGATTACACCATTAAAGCCATTAGTGATACTGTTTTGAAACTAAGAGAAATGAGTCCCTTATGGGAAATGTATAAAGAAGGTATTGATTTAAGCACCATTGAGTGGGCACATCATTAGCCCCTAACCCCTAAAGGGGGGAAAACACAGTTCTTACACATAAACAAATTTTGAAATAAAAGCCTGTTTGCACCACAGGTTATCATCCCCTTCAGGGGATAGGGGCAGATAAATCATGGCATATTCAGAAAAAGTAATAGACCACTACAGTAACCCTAAAAATGTAGGCACTTTAGATAAAGCAAGCAAAAACGTTGGCACTGGTTTAGTTGGTGCCCCAGAGTGTGGAGACGTAATGCGACTTCAAATTGAAGTAGATGATGCAACAGGCGTTATAACCGATGCAAAATTTAAAACCTTTGGTTGTGGCTCTGCCATTGCTTCCTCTTCTTTGGCTACAGAATGGCTTAAAGGTAAAACCGTTGACCAAGCAATTTCCATAGACAATATGGATATTGTAGAGGAACTAAACCTTCCGCCAGTAAAAATTCACTGTTCGGTATTGGCAGAAGATGCTATTAAAGCAGCCATTAACGATTACCGTGTAAAAAATGGTTTGGAGCAATTGGTATTTGAAGAAAAAGGAGTGCATTAATTATGAGTGTAGTAGCAACAGAAAATAGTATTTACGTTTCGGATAAAGCCAAAGCCAAAGTTGTAAAACTGATGGAGGAAGCAGGCGTTGCTAACGACCCTTCTTATTTTTTAAGGGTAGGGGTAGTAGGAGGTGGTTGTAGTGGCTTAAGCTATAAGCTAGATTTTGACAACGAAGTAAAACCAATGGATCAAGTATTTGATGACAATGGCGTAAAAGTAGTAACCGATTTAAAAAGCTTTTTATACCTAGTAAATACAGAACTTAATTTTAGCGATGGGCTAAATGGCAAAGGCTTTTACTTCGATAATCCTAATGCAAGTAGAAGCTGTGGCTGTGGCGAAAGTTTTGCAGTATAGCTATAAAATTATATAAACATAAACGGGCTTCAAAATAAATTTGAAGCCCGTTTTGTTATTTGGATAAGTATAGAATATTAATGTGCTTTTTCGGTAAATGCTTTTTTTCTGCTTTCCAACTTTTCTTGTTGCTCTTTTGTAAGTACCGATTTAAAACTGTCTTTTTGTGTTTTAGCCAAAGCTTTTATTTGTTCTTTCTTTTCCTCGCCGCTAAGTTTATCGTTATCATGTATGGCTTTTGCCTTGGTTGTAAAATTTGCTTGGTTGGCTTTTATAGAAGCTACTTGCTCTTCTTTTAAACCCAATTTTATTTTCATACGCTCTAAGTGTGCAGCTTGTGTTACCTGCATGTCTTCTTGCTTTTTTTGTTTATGTTGGGCTATTGTTGCTTTTTGCTCTGTAGTTAGCAATGCATCCATTTTTGTTTTACGCTCAGCTTGCAACGTTGCCATTTGCTTTTTGTAAGCACCCATTGTTATATTATCATTTTTCTTAAGCTCGGTTACTTGCTTCCTGTAATTTTCGCCAATTACTTTTGCTTTTTCTTTTTGCTCAGCACTCAATTGTAAGTGATGTGCCATGGCATGTTTGCCATGTTGCTTACTTTTCATTTGATGATGTTGTTGTTTGCTATGTTCTGTTTTTTGTGGCTGTGCCAATGCTGCACCAGTAAATAAAGCAATACTTAAAACGGTTGCTATTAACTTTTTCATGTTTGTAGTTTTTTATTTTTAAAAAGATACAGTACAGACCACTAACGAACGACTTCGTTTAAGTAAGAAATAGAAACTTATGTTAATGAAATTTTGGTAGCCAGCAGTAGAATAAAAATCTAGCAGTGGTTGCGTAGCACATTTTTAGTTGTTGGATAAGTATTGAGCTTTATCTCAAAACCGTTACTCCCCCAGCAAAGCGTTCTTGCTTGTTGCCCTCGTTGGTGTAGGTAATAATGTAGTAGTAAGTGCCTACTGGTACAGGCTTGCCGTTAAACGTTCCCTTCCATTGTTGCAGGTGGTTGTTGGTATTAAAAACGGCTACGCCATATCTATTGTAAATGGTGAGTTGGTAGTTGGCTGGTATGCACTGCATCATGGGTTTAAAGCCATCGTTTATATTATCGCCATTGGGGCTAAAGGCATTGGGTACAATGGTTTGGCAGGGGCATATAGTGTATTGTACGTTTATGCTGTCTCTAAAACTACAGTTGTTGGGTAAGGAAGCTATTGCCCAGTATAATCCTTGCTGCTTAATGGTTATAAAACTATCTACACTGCCATTGCTCCAAGCATAACTGGCAATGGGGTAATAGATGGATTTGGTAATAACCGAGTTGAGGCACAAGGTAGTATCTGCCCCAAGGCTAAAAAGTGGTACTGGCTTAGCCGTTGTTTTAAAACTCAAAGTATTTAGGCAGCCTTTGTTATTGGCTATGGCTGTGTAGCTGGCTGGGGCTGTTATTTGGTGGGTATTGCCTGTAACGCCATCATTCCAAAGTAGGGTGGTGTTTTGGGTTAATGCAACTGTTTTTGTATAAATAACCCCAAGGCAAATAGCCGTATCTACCAGAGGCGTTAGGTTATTTACAGGGTTGTTGGCTATGTTGATGGTATCGCTGGCAAAACAACCATCGGCGGCTGTTGCTTGTAGCCAATAAACACCTGCTGCATTTAGGGGTAGCGTTGGTGTTGTAGCTCCTGTACTCCATAAATAGCTTGCTATATTGTTGCTGGTGGTTGGCTGTAATAGTAGTGGTTTGCTGGCACAATAGGCTGTATCTACCCCCAAACTGGCGGTTACAGTACTGCCTTGTACTACCAAAATGGTGTCTTTTGTACTGCACAGTCCGTTTTGTGCTGTTACAATGTACATACCTGCGGTGTTTACAGTTATGACTGAACCTGTTGCTCCATTATTCCAAGTATATGTAGTAGCAACATCGGCATTGGCTACTTGTAGTGTGGCTGGCTGCCCATTGCATAGCCTTATATCGCTGCCTAACTGTGGTTTGGTTTGGGCTTTTACTACAATGGTATCAGCTGCACTACAATACCAACTATTTTGTGCAGTAACAATGTAAGTACCTGGTGTGCTTACGGTTATGGTAGTGCCGGCTGCCCCATTGCTCCAAGTATAAAAAGCATTTATATCGGGGTTGGTTACTTTAATAATGGCTGTAGGTTGCTGGCTACATAAAAACATATCTGCACCTAAATTGGGTTTTGCTGGTTTTTCGTGGGCTATTACCACCACTGTGGTATCGAACTGGCAGCCAAAAGCATCTGTTACTTTGTAGGTATAGGGGTAGCTGCCTGCTGCTGTTGGGGCAATAAAAGCAGTAGTACCTGCTGTGCCTGCAAGCCCTGTTGCTGGTGTTGCCCATTGCTCGGTAGTTATAGGTACTGTATAAGTGGTAGCAGGTGGGAAAATGGCTGGATTGAAATCTAATTTCCAGTAAAAAAGATGGGCGACACGTATGTTATAAATATCGCTAACACTCAATGTCCACTCACCATTTAGCGGTGTGCCTAGCAATGCACTTAAAGGAGAAACTGGTATGTAAGAGCCTGTTGGTATGTAAGTTCTACTTGTTAGTACACCAGAATTATCTACGTAGGAATGTGTATGGTTGAGCAAAGACTCTGCCCACATAGTGCCATGAGATGGAGTATCGTTAAAAACATAGGTATAACCCTTGCCTACAATGCCTAAGTTATAATTATTTACTGGTTCGCCTAAGCTAGTATAGTTTCCAAGAAAACCATTACAAAACATGGATTCTATTAAATTAAGCGTTGCTCCATTGGG
>JAYVRD010000235.1:0-4980 GCA_043776595.1 Chitinophagaceae bacterium
CTAATTTGTAAGGGTACTTGTGCTTCAAAAACTACATCAATAATTGTTTTGCTTTTGGGTAGCAAGGCTTTATCTAACACAACTTCTAATATGGTTTCATGCTCTATTAGTTTTTGCTCTTTTCCATTTATTTTTAAACTCTTGATACGATTATATCCTATTTCGTTAGGTTGCAGTTTGCTTATTCTATCTTTTACACGAGCATCCCAATCTAAGCCATCACTGTTTTTGCGTGGGTTACTTATTTGTATTTTACCCAACTCTCGGCTACGTACATCCATGCTGCTATTTGGCTGAAAAGCGTTCCAATACAAATGCAAAAACAGCTTGCCTAACGTGTCGGGTGAATTATTTATGTATTCCATTTTCTCTGTACCAGACAACTTGTTAGTAAGCACATCCATTTTTACATCTATAGTATATTTTATTCTTTGTTGCCATCTTTCAGGTTGGGCATTTGTAAAAAGTGAGAAGTGAAAAGTGATAATCGAGAATAGTACAATTTTCTTTGTCATCGGTAATGGCTATTTGTGTTTTTATTTTTTGGAGGCAAGTTAAGGTATTTCAATTTGGCTTTGGTTGCGTCGCACATGTATAGCTATGGAATAAGATTAAGCTTTTATTATGGAGTAGGGGTAAACTAAAATGTTTAAATAAATGGTTGCTTTTAATAGTCAAACCTATATTTTCTAATATTAATGGGAAAGAAATAAACTAATTCTCATTTTATGTAAAAAATATTTTTAGATTTGTCTAAATTTATTTTTTGTGGAGACAAAATTTTCTACTACCGAAGAGAACTATATTAAAGCTATTTACCACCTGCAACAAACAGATGGTAATGTAACCACCAACGAAGTAGCTGCTGAATTGCAAACCAAAGCTGCATCGGTTACGGATATGCTTAAAAAATTAAAGCAAAAGAAAATTCTTAATTACGAAAAGTACAAAGGCTTCAGACTAAGCAATGATGGAAAAAAAATAGCATTGGGTATTGTACGCAAGCATAGGCTTTGGGAATTTTTTTTAGTAGAGCAACTGCATTTTGGTTGGGATGAAGTACATGAAGTAGCCGAAGAGCTAGAGCATATTACTAGCAAAAAATTAATAGACAAATTGGAGGCTTTTTTGGGCTACCCAAAGTTTGACCCACATGGAGACCCCATACCAGATGTAAATGGAAAATTACCTCTGCAGCAGCAAATAAATTTGCTAGACTTACCTGTAAATCAATTAGCAGAAGTATCGGCTGTTGGGAGCCAAAATAGTGAACTGCTTGATTTGCTAAAACACAAAAACATTGGTATTGGCACTAAGTTAGAAGTAAAGAAAAAATTTTCATTCGACCATTCATTAGAAATAAAAATAAAAAACCAAGTAGCGTTTACTATTAGCCAGCAGTTGGCTCAGGCATTGTTTGTGAAATCGGTTGGTAGTTGATGGTTGTTGGTTAGCAGGTTGTGAGTATTAGATTTGATGGTTGACGATGGACTTGCTAAATAGAAATTCACAGCTTAAAATGTGCGACGCAACCGAAGCTAAATTGAAATAGAAAAGCTGGTGAAAAAAAATAAAAATTATGTTTGAAAAATATACATCCGAAAATTCTTTAAGCGAAGTACACGAAACCGTTGACACTACTAAGCCTCGCAAAGGCATAAAAAAATTACTGGCATATATGGGGCCTGCTTACTTGGTAAGTGTTGGTTATATGGATCCTGGCAACTGGGCTACAGACCTACAAGGTGGTGCAAAGTTTGGCTATCAACTCATTTGGATTTTGTTGATGAGCAACTTAATGGCATTACTACTGCAAAGTTTAAGTGCAAGATTGGGCATCGTTCGTCGCCGAGATTTGGCACAAGCCAATAGAGAAACTTACCCACCCATAGTAAATTTTTGCTTGTATATATTAGCAGAAATAGCCATTGCCGCCTGCGACCTTGCAGAAGTTTTGGGTATGGCATTGGGTATTTATTTATTAACAGGCTTGCCACTTATTTGGGGCGTAAGTATTACTGTTTTGGATACGCTTTTACTGCTTTGGCTTCAACGCTATGGCATACGAAGATTGGAAGCATTTATTATAGCTTTAGTAATTATTATTGGCTTGGCTTTTTTGATAGAAATATTTTTAGCAAAACCAAATATGGGGCAAGTAGTTATTGGTTTTATACCCACCCATTTAAACAAAGAAGCCTTATATATAGCCGTAGGTATTATTGGTGCCACTGTTATGCCACACAACTTATACTTGCATAGTGCCTTGGTGCAAACAAGAAAAATTGGTAGTGATAAAGCAAGTATAAAAAAAGCCATACGTTTTAATATATTAGATAGCACCATTGCCTTAAACCTTGCATTTTTTGTAAACGCTGCCATACTAGTTTTAGCAGCTAGCACATTTTTTTCAAGTGGTCATAGCGATGTAGCAAAAATTGAAGATGCCCATAAATTATTGTCTCCATTGTTGGGTACTAAGTTAGCCCCACTATTGTTTGCAGTAGCATTAATAGCAGCTGGGCAAAGCAGCACTGTTACAGGCACATTGGCTGGGCAAATAATAATGGAAGGCTATTTAAAAATTAGAATTAATCCTTGGCTGCGTAGGTTAATTACAAGATTAATAGCCATCATACCTGCCATATTGGTAATAGCTATTTATGGAGAAGAAAAAATTGACGCTCTGCTCATTTTAAGTCAAGTAATACTAAGTGTACAACTTGGTTTTGCAGTAATACCACTAATATTTTTTGTAAGTGATAAAGAAACCATGGGCGACTTTGCTATAAAGCCGCTTACGAAAATGGCAGCTTGGGCTGTAGCAGCCATACTTATTTATTTAAACGTACAAAATGTGGTAGACCAAGCCAAGCCTTTATTTGAAAGTGAAGGCATGATTGGTTGGAAATTTGCCATTACCGCATTTGCATTATTTTTTATATGGCTGTTTTGTATGATGACCTTTTTGCCACTGATAAAAAAACGGTTAAACAAGCCTACTGTACGCATACATAGCGATGCAAAGCCTCTAACTAATTTAGTAGTTACCCCACCACAGCAAATAGCCATAGCATTAGACTTTACCGATAGCGATGGTAAACTAATTGCACATGCTTTATCGCAAGGCACTACCACCACCACTTATACTTTACTGCATATTGTAGAAAGTGCTACTGCCAAATATTTAGGCAACGATGTAGACGATGATGAAACAAGAAAAGATAAACAACGCCTACAAAATTATGTAAGCCAGTTAACCGATATTAATTACAAAGCCACAGCCACTATTGGCTATAGAAATAGAGTTAAAGAAATTGTACGTATCGTAAAAGAAAGCAAGGCAGATATGCTAGTAATGGGTGCACATAGACATAGTGGATTAAAAGATTACATATTTGGCGAAACTATAGAAGCTGTAAGGCACGAATTGGAAATACCAGTGTTGATAGTAAATGTGTAGGTTTAGCTAAAGTACATGGATTATTTTTTATTTGACCAGCTATTGTAGTGCTATTCAACTTCGGTTGCGTCGCACACTGCAACATTTGTAACTTTATTAAACAGTTTAAACTTTCAACATGCTGCTCAATGTATATAGTACAAGTATGTTAAGCAACCGCTGCCCAATTGAAATACTATGGTCCATCCCCTAAAAAAGCTACTGCAAAGCCCCTACATTTGCATCTCTTTACAACAATAAAACAAAGTATTATGATAGCAAAAATTAAGGTAGCCAACCCTGTGGTAGAGTTGGATGGTGATGAAATGACCAGAATTATTTGGAAGTTTATTAAAGACAAATTGATATTGCCTTACTTAGAAGTAGATATTAAATACTACGACTTGGGCATGGAATATAGAGATGAAACCAACGACCAAGTAACCATAGATGCTGCCAATGCTATTAAGCAATATGGTGTAGGTATTAAATGTGCCACCATTACACCAGATGAAGAACGTGTAAGAGAATTTAGCTTAAAACAAATGTGGAAGAGCCCTAACGGAACTATTAGAAATATTTTGGATGGCACTGTGTTTAGAGAACCTATTGTGTGTAGCAATGTACCACGTTTAGTACCTAACTGGACAGCACCCATTTGTATAGGTCGCCATGCATTTGGAGATCAATATAGGGCTACTGATTTTGTAACAAAAGGCAAAGGAAAACTTACCATAAAGTTTGAAGGTGAAGATGGAACGGTAAACGAGTTTGAAGTTTTTAACTTTAAAGGAGATGGTGTAGCATTAGCTATGTACAATACCGATGAGAGTATTTTTGGTTTTGCAAGAAGTTGTTTTAATACTGCCTTGCAAAAAAAATGGCCTTTATATCTTTCTACTAAAAATACTATTCTCAAAAAATACGATGGACGTTTTAAAGATATTTTTGAAGAAGTATTTCAAAAGGAGTTTAAAGCAAAATATGCCGAGGCTGGTATTACATATGAGCATAGATTAATTGATGATATGGTGGCCAGTGCCTTAAAATGGAATGGCAATTTTGTATGGGCTTGTAAAAACTACGATGGAGATGTACAAAGTGATACCGTAGCACAAGGCTTTGGTAGCTTGGGTTTAATGACAAGTACATTGGTTACACCAGATGGTAAAGTAATGGAAGCAGAAGCTGCACATGGTACCGTTACACGCCACTATCGTGAGTACCAAAAAGGCAAACCAACTTCTACCAACCCAATTGCTAGCATTTTTGCATGGACACGTGGCTTAGAGTTTAGAGGTAAGCTAGATGGCAACCAAGCGTTGATTAGCTTTTGCCAAGCTTTAGAAGAAGTATGTATACAAACAGTTGAAAGTGGCAAGATGACCAAAGATTTAGCTGTTTGTATTCATGGTAATAAAGTAAACCATGGCGAACATTATTTATACACCGAAGAATTTTTAGATGCTTTAGATCAAAACTTAAAAGCAAAACTAGCATAACAAAAAAGCCACTTGAAAGAGTGGCTTTTTTATTTA
>JAYVRD010000236.1:0-19369 GCA_043776595.1 Chitinophagaceae bacterium
GTACTAAAAATTGCTCAAGCAAGGCCTACTGTGCCTATTATTAATGCTATTAAAATAATTAACCTGCCACAGCTATGTTATATTCTTCGTAAAGAAGGGCTGGAAATTTATGCTACTCCGTAAATTGCGGCATGGAAAATTTTTTGCAACAAGAGTTTTTAAACAACACCGTCAAAAGCTACCTAATGGTAGTGGGTACTATTCTTCTTGTATTAATTATCAAAAGAATTATTTCTAAATTTTTAGCAGGTTTGCTGCACAAATTGGTAGCCAAGGCAAGTAAAACCATTCACAAGCAATCTTTTTTAGATTTAGTGCTTCAACCACTCGATTTATTTTTAATCTTACTTATTTCATTTATAGCTTTAGACAAACTTAATTTTCCAGAAGCTCTAGATTTTAAAATTTACAAAGTAACTTTTAAAATAGTTTTAGAGTGTGTAGCTGCTAGTACACTCATCATTGCATTTATATGGCTATGTCTTAGGGTAATAGATTTTGTCGCTATGATTTTAGGAGAGAAAGCCAACCAAACAAACGATCAAAGTGATAACCAACTCATTGTTTTTTTCAAAGATTTTTTTAAAGTAATACTGGTAATTATTGGTGTGCTATTATTACTACGTTTTGCATTTAATAGAAACATAGGCAACTTATTAACTGGTTTAAGCCTTGTAGGGGCAGCCATAGCATTAGCTACCAGAGAAAGTTTAGAAAACTTAATTGCATCGTTCATCATTTTTTTTGATAAGCCATTTATTATGGGTGATGTAGTTAAGGTGCTCAACTTTACAGGTACAGTAGAAAAAATTGGCTTGCGTAGCACACGTATTAGAACAGATGCTAAAACTTTTATTACCGTACCCAATAAACAAATGGTAGACAGTATTTTAGACAATATAACATTGCGTACGCAACGCAAAGTAGAGTTGAGGTTAGAGTTTGGACTATCTGTTACTGCCAAACAATTAAAAGAATTGGTAGTAGCTATTAAACAAATATTGCAGCAAAAAGAAGTAGTAGAAAGTTTTTATGTTTTTGTAATGGATACTGGTAAAAACGCACATATTGTAGCTGTAGAATATTACACAAGCATGCCACAACCTATAGAAGAATTTAATACCCTACGAGAAGAAATAAATTTAGCAATAATAGAACTACTCGAAAACTCCAAAATAGAATTAGCTGCTGCAAATACTGATGTAGTAGTAAGAAACGTTAATTAACCATGCAATTAACTACTCCATCATTAGGGCATTGGAAAACAATGCTACTTATTATTGCATTGGTATTGCTTGGCAATTGGTGCTTTACCTTTCAAATTTTTTCTCTTAAAGACGATAACTCTTATTACTATATGCCCATGCGTATGTATTTAAGTGACGCATTACATGATGGCAAACTCGTCTTCTGGAATCCTTATTTTCAATTAGGCTTGCCACAGTATAGCGATATGCAAGGTGCCGTTTGGAATCCTCTGACTTTAATTTTATGTTCTTTATTCAAATACAACCACACTTGTTTTTTAGCAGAGTATTTAATTTATCTAACCATTGCTACAGCAGGTATGTATAAGCTTGCACAAACATTTACAAAAGATATTTGGCTAATTGGCTTAATAGTAGTGGTGTATATACTGGGTGGTTTTACATCGTCCATTGCCAATTTTTTTAACTGGAGTGCATCATTAGCTTTCTTGCCTTGGCTCTTTTATTTTTTTTGGAAAACCATACAAGCACCCAATTACAAAACTGCTATTTGGTTGGCACTTATCATTTGGCTAAACATAGTTTGCGGATATCCAGGTTTTTTATTGTACGCATTTTACATATTCCTAGCTTGGTTACTGGTATTTATCTACAAGCAAGTAATGCAAAAAAATAAGCACCTTATTTTTAAAGTACTCAGTTACTTTTTATTAAGTGTAGTTGTAGCTACTCTACTCTGCTTACCAGCTATAGCTGCCTATACAGAATTTTTTCCTTACTATTTTAGGGGCAGTCATTTAGCTACTGAAATTCCTTTTCAAGATTGTGTTTATCCCAATTATTTCAAGTCGTTATTGGTGCCAAGTGCAGTGTATAATGGTGATATGATTAGTCCGAGCCATTCTGCTAATAGAAATCTATACATAGGCATATTACCCATTATCTTGTGTGGACTCTTACTATTCAATTTTAAAAAAATACAACATAATCATAAGTGGCTTTTTGCTGGCATAGCCATTTTTACTTTTATTTTTTTGTTTGGGCATTTAACGCCATTGGGCAATATAGCTTACAAATATTTCCCACTTTTAGGTGCAAGTAAATGGAGTGCTGCTACCCGAATTTTTTTATCAACTATACTTATGTCAGGAGCTGTGCTACTGCTGCATCAACAAAAAATTCGTATCACCCAAAAACAATTATTATGGTTTAGAATTTTTGTAGTTGGTTTAATATTATTAATAGGCTATCTATCTTTCTACTGGTTTTACAACCAAATATGGTTTACTCCAAAACACAAATGGCTAATGCTGGCCAATGCAGCATGGCAAATAATACTATGGCTAAGTGTAGGGTTGCTGCTACCTAAGCTTTTGGCAAATACAAAATGGTTGTTCCTTTTCGTATTAATAGATTTGGCTGTAAATCATACTATGGGCTTAGCAGCCACAGGCATTGCTACTGTGCCTCCAAAAGTGTATAATACTTATTGTACAAAATTTTACCAGCAAAACCCCAACGATTATTTATTAAAGTCGCCACAAGAGCGATACCAACTATTTCATTTTAACCCTTGGACAAATCACAATGCCTCTAAAATATTTTACCCAGAATTTTTTATACAAAGCAATACCATGTTTATGGGTTACGAAAACTTGTTTATCAATAGCAAGGCAGGTTTCGATTTATTGAAGTATAAAAATTTTATTTTTAGCGATGATGTGCAACAATTAGAAATAACCAATCATCAGTTTCACTATAATAAAATTTCTTTTACCGCCAATTGTAGCAACGATGGTTTTATAGTAGTACAACAAAACTATTACAACCGATGGCAGGAAACTTCTGGCAAACCCATTACCATTTATAAAAATTGTATGATGCAGATACCAGTACAAAAAGGCAGTAATCAAATAGAATTAAAATACGACACTGGAAATTTTATGAAATTATTTTGGATAAGTATTACTGCGTTGTTAGCTTGCAGTATAGCTTTAAGGGTAGGGCGTAATAAGTAGTAAATTTTTTTTGAAGCTAGCTTTTGTAGTATAATTAGACAGCGGTTGCGTCGCACATGTTTAGCCATGAATAACTATTTAGCTTTACCTTAGCGTAAGTTTAAAGACAACATCAATACACCCATGAACAAAATTTTCTTACTCCTTTTCTTCCCCATCACACTTATCACAAATGCTCAAGACACAACTACTATTTTAAAAAACGGTACTGCCTGTCCTGCTTTTAATTTTGAAATAGAAAAAGGCAAAACAGTTTCTATTAATGATTATAAAGGTAAAGTAGTAATAATTAATTTTTTTGCTACTTGGTGTGGACCATGTAGGGCAGAGCTGCCTGTACTCCACAATAAAGTTTGGAATAAATACAAAGACAATCCAGCATTTGCACTTTTCATTTTTGGTCGTGAAGAAGGATGGGCTAAAATTTTACCTTTCAAAGAAGCTAATAAATTTACATTTCCAATGCTACCAGATGAGGGCAGAAAAATATATAAACTCTTTGCCACACAAAGTATCCCACGTACTGTAGTGTTAGATAAGCAAGGCAATATTATTTTTCAAACAATTGGGTTTAATGAAAAAGATTTTAAAGAAATGGAAACGATGATAGCCAATGCTATCAAATAAAACTGCCTTATTCACTTTCTGCACATAGCTTAATAAATATTTTTGCAAATAGAATTGCTACATCAAAATACAATCGGCAATTTTGTAATTACTACGCAGTACTTCACTTTTCTTACTTCGTAAATATTTTATGTCGGTTTATAATCAAAGCAGAAGCAGGGTTATACAAATCATCTTTGCAGTTGTCTTCCTTATTATTATTGGTCAGTTACTCAATCTACAAGTATTCTCTAGCAAATACTCTAAGCTGGCAGAAGACAATGCCATCTTCAAAAAAATAATTTACCCCAGCCGTGGTATTATTTTCGATAGGCATAGCAAAGCCATATTGGATAATGTAGCCATGTTCGATTTAACGGTTACACCCTTTCAAGTAAAAAACATAGATACTGCTACCTTATGCAGAATAATGGACATTGATACTACCGAATTTAGAAAAAGAATGTTAACTGCTGTCAATAAAAACGGCAAGTTTCGCCCCTCTATATTTGAAGGCTTAATTGCACCGCAAATGCAAGCCCAGCTTGAAGAAAACATGTATCGCTTTGCTGGGTTTGATTTAACAGAACGCCCTATACGCACCTATCCATACCAAGCTGCAGCCCATATTTTAGGTTATGTTGGTGAGGCTGATAGTGCAGCGATTAAAAAATCTAAAGGCTTTTATCAATTGGGCGATTACATAGGCAAAACTGGTTTGGAAGCATCCTACGAAAGAGTATTGATGGGGCAGCGGGGTATAAAGTTTCAACTAAGAGATAATAAAAATCGTATACAAGGTACTTACGAAAATGGATTGTACGATACGGCTGCCTTGGCTGGTAGAAATCTATACACATCTATAGACATAGAAATGCAGCAGCTTGCCGATAAGTTGATGAAAAATAAATTGGGTGGGGTAGTTGCCATAAACGTTAAAACTGGTGGTATTTTGGCTATGGCTTCTGGGCCTTCCTTCGATCCTAATGAATTAACTGGACCAGATAGAAGAAAAAATTTCAACCGTATGTTTAGAGATACGGCTACACCTTTATTAAATAGAGCTATTGCTGGTCAGTATCCTCCAGGTTCTACTTTTAAACCATTGGGTGGTTTAGTAGCTTTAGACGAAGGTGTAATTACCGCTCAATATGGTTACCCCTGTGGTGGTGCCTACTATAGTTGTGGTGGTAAAAAGGCACCAAAGTGTACGCACTCTGGTGGTGGTCATGCAAGTAGCTTGCGTGTAGCATTGGCCAATAGTTGTAATTCTTACTTTATAGATGTTTTTAGAAAGGCATTAGACAATAAGGCCTATGGCAACCCCAACGCTGGCTATATAAAATGGAAAGAGTATATGAATGGTTTTGGCTTGGGTACAAAATTGGGTGTAGATATACCAGGAGAAATAAAAGCCAGCATACCCGATACCGCAAAATACAATAGAGATTTTGGTGGCTTTGCCCGTTGGAATAGTTGCAATCTATTAACGCTAGGCATTGGTCAAGATAGAATGACAGCTACACCTTTGCAAATGGCAAATGCTATGTGCATTATAGCCAATAAAGGTTTTTACTATACACCCCATTTTGTAGATAGCTTACAAAATGAAACAGCTTCAGATACTATTATGGCTAAGTATCGTAAAAAACATACGCCACTGCATATACCAGATAGTATGTATACTTATGTAATAGAGGGTATGCATGATGTAACACAGTTTGGTACAGCTACCAGAATTTTTGTGCCAGGTGTACAGTTTTGTGCAAAAACGGGTACAGCACAAAATCCTCATGGAAAAAACCATAGTTGGTTTGTAGCTTTTGCACCAAAAGATGATCCTAAAATTGCAGTGGCCGTAATTGTAGAAAATGCAGGTTATGGTGCTACATGGGGTGGCCCCATTTCTGCCTTTATGATGGAAAAGTATTTAAACGATACGCTTTCTAATAGTAGTAAAATAAGATTGGAAGAAGTTGCCAAAGCCGATTTAATACCTACTGCCATGAAGCAATGGTATTATAGAAAAGATAGTGCTCGCCGTGCAGCACAAATTGAAGAAGATGCACAAATTTTATTGAATAGTGTTGAGAGAAAAGTAACCTACGACCCCGAAGCTGAACCTAACAGAAATGATTCTGAAGATTCTTCAGGTACAATTCATAAATCTCCTATGCTTTTACCAGATAATAAAAAGAACCGTAAAGACACAGCTAAGAACTAATGAATAGAAACAATACAGCCATAAGCAAAGGAATTGACTGGACGGTGGTTTGGTTGTACGCTATTCTTGTAGCCATAGGCATACTGTGCATTTTTATGGTAGAGTACAACCCAGAAACATCTTGGGCATCTACTTTTTTGGGTGGCAAAACAGAATACAGCAAACAATTTTTCTTTGCTTGCCTTTGTGTAGTAATTGCCACTTTTGTTTTGCTGGCAGATAGTAAACTGTTTACTGCTTTTGCCAACCTATTTTATGCGTTTGGTTTACTGCTTATGTTGGCCACATTTGTAATTGGCAAAGATATTAAAGGTTCTAAAAGCTGGATACCCTTGGGTGGTGGCTTTAACTTGCAGCCTGCTGAGCTGTGTAAAATATTTACAGCATTGGCATTGGCAAAATTTCTTTCGAGGCAAGACACCGATTTTACCAAACTTAAATCTCAAATTATTGGTGCTGTTATTGCTTTAACACCAGCCATTATTTCTATTGCACAGCATGAATTGGGTGTAGCGTTGGTGTATCTTACTTTTTTTATAGTAATGTATAGAGAGGGGTTGCCACCCATTTTGTTGGTCATTGGTTTTTCGTTTGCGGCATTGGTAGTTGCTACCTTGGTGGTAGAAAAAAATATACTTGCCATAGCACTTACTGTAATAGCAGCTATGGTTATTTATTTTTCACGAAGGCAATTGAAACGACAAAAAAAATTATTGACCATTATCATTTCTATTTGGGTGCTGTGTGTAGGCATACAACGTTTTGCAGTACCCTACATTTTCGATTATGCTTTAGAGTGCTACCAAAGTACACGTATTTATAGCATGGTGGGTAAGGAGTACGATTGTACTAAAAACCATAAAGCAGTAAAGCCAGGTAAGATTGCTAAAAAACCAGATGATTATAATGTACGCCAAAGTAAAATAGCTATTGGTAGTGGTGGTATTTTGGGTAAGGGTTTTTTAAAGGGTACACAAACAAGGGGTAAGTATGTACCAGAGCAGGGTACAGATTTCATCTTTACATCTTTAAGTGAGGCTTTTGGTTTTGTAGGGTGCGTTATTTTTTTAGGAATGTATTTGTTTTTACTTTTTAGAATAGTAATGATGGCAGAAAGGCAACGAAGTATTTTTAGCAGGGTTTATGCTTATAGTGTAGCCAGTATCATCTTCTTTCACATTACTGTAAATGTATGCATGACTATTGGGTTGTTTCCTATTATTGGTATACCCCTGCCACTGGTTAGTTATGGTGGTTCATCGCTACTTACATTTACAATTCTTATTTTTATTTTAGTAAGGTTAGATGCCGATAGACAAATGGTATTAAGATAAATGGTAGGCTGGAATAGCTTAATTTTTTTCCAGAGCTAAACATGTGCGACGCAACCGAAGCTTAATAGTAGCATTACTGCTGGCTACATAAAATTACAAACACATGAAAATTATACCATTGAGCGAAGGCAGTTTTACCATTGATAAAACAAAAGTTTTTGTTCCGTTTGATATTAATAGAGATAACCTACAACAACGCCCAGTAGGTAGCTTATTGGTAGAAGTACAGCCTTTTGTAGTAATTACTTCGAAAGATATTTTACTAATAGATACGGGTTTAGGCTTTATGGTTGATGGCGAGCAGCAAATACATAAAAATTTACGGGCTAATGGCATACAGCCAGAACAGATTACTAAAGTTTTGATGAGCCATTTGCATAAAGATCATGCTGGGGGTGTAAGTTTTATAAATGGAAAACATAAGCAGCAGCTATCGTTTGTAAATGCTACTTATTATGTTCAAGAGCAGGAATTTGATTTTGCATTACAAACTGGTTTTCCATCTTACACGCCCAACGAGTTTAGCATACTTCATAAAAACCCACAAGTGCATTGGCTTAATGGAGATGGTGTGATTGATGGTTACATAAAATACCAAGTAACAGCAGCCCATAGCCCACACCATCAAGTTTTTTGGATAGAAGAAGATGGTGAAATTTTATTTTTTGGTGCCGATGATGCCCCACAATTGCAACAAATGAAAAGTAAGTTTGTAGCTAAATACGATTTTGATGGCAAAAAATGTATGCAGCTAAGGCAGCAGTGGTGGGATGAAGGCAATAAGCTGGATTGGAAATTTCTTTTCTATCACGACATTAAAACGCCAATATTTAAACAATAAGGTGTTAAAACAAAGAAGGCCTGCCCTAAAAAGAGCTGGCCGTTGCTAACCTATGAAAAACACCTAGTTAAATGAGGTTATAAATATGTTTAAAATCTTTTTGGTTTGTTCTGCCTCATCTGTTTTCTGCGTTGCAATTCTTCTCTCAGCAATTTGTTGTACCCAATATGAATTTTGAAAGTTTGATTTACCCTATTATCATCTTTCAAAATTTTCTTAAATTCTCCTTTATACTTTTTCGCAATATTTACTGCTGCACTTTGAAATTCAATTTCATCGTTTTTATAAGTATCGCGTACCACTTTTACCTCACCTTCGTATTTGTTGTAAGTAGGCCAAAACGTTTGGGCTTCCTCAGGTGTAAGAGCTAGTTGTTGAGTTATATAAGCTATTTTAATAGCTTCTAATCTTTTCTCACCTTGTTGTTGTGCGTTAGTTACATTTACTAAAACTGATAATACAACAATTAAAATTAAATATTTTTTCATCTTTAGTTCAATGTTTAGATTAAATGTCTTTTTTAGCTATTTCGCCTACCGCTGAGTTTTCTTTTAAGTAGTTCTGTATTTCTTCGCTACTGGTTTCTTCCAGTAAATCTTCAGCACTTATTTCCTCGGTGGTTGTGTTATTGTTTACTGCATAGTCGGCAGTTGTTTGTTTGTTAAGGTATTGCTTAATGTCGTCTTCGTTTATCTTACCCAATTCATCCTCCACTTTCAATTTCCCACCATCAATTATTTGATTACCAGCCATAAATTTTATGCCACCTGTAACCAATAAGCCTGCCATTACCGCAGCTGCAGCATAAGTAAGCCATTTGCGTGTGCTACCAAGCTTAACTACTTTGGCCGAGGTAGATTTGGTAAGCTTTACGCTAAATGCTTCAAAATAATGTGCTGGAACAGTGTATGTGTTCTCTTTGCAAATGGTATTTAAAAGCGGGGCAATGGCTTCTAATTCTGCATCCACTTCCTCTTGCATGCTCATCTTTTGTAAAACGGTATCAGCAAAATTTTCAAAATAGCCCTCTGGCAGTTTCATAAAATTTTGTCTGTTAAGGGCATTCAGTTCAGGGGCTACTTGCTCTAACTCATTATTGACCAGCTTAATTCTATTTAAAATACTATTTGCCAATCCATCAAAATAACCAATGGGTGTAGAAAATAAGTTAGTGTTAGGATTACCCAGTAATTCAGAAGCATTTATACTGTCAAAAATATTATTTGGTAGGGTATCAAAATAGCCATGAGGTAATGTAAAAATATTTTTATTACCAATGTTAGCAACGGCTGGGCTTATCTCCCTTAATTCGTTTATTATGTTATTCGTGTTTTCCATTTATTCACCTTAATTGACTTTGTAAAACCCAAGTGGTTTAACCATTTTTAATGAATTCTTCAATTTTTTTAGCTGCATGATGGTAACTAGCCTTCAATGCCCCTTCGCTAGTTTCTAATATTCTACTCATTTCTTCGTACGGCATTTCATCATAATAACGCAGGTTAAAAACCAACTTTTGTTTATCAGGCAAATGCTGTATAGCCAATTGCAGCTTCCACTCTAGTCTATTGGCATCAAAGTTTTCCGAAGCTTTAATTTTATTACTAAGACCACTTTCTACATCACTTAGGCTTACTGATGAACGTCTTTTTTGTTGCTCTAAAAACGTAAGACTTTCATTAGTAGCAATTCTGTATAGCCAAGTGTATAGTTGGCTATCTTCTCTAAAATTGCCCAATCCATTCCAAACCTTAATAAACATATTTTGAAGCACATCGTTAGCATCATCATGTATTACCACCATACGTCTTATATGCCAATACAGCTTTTCTTGATACTTTTTAATGATGGCAGTAAATGCCTTTTCCTTAGTGGGCAATTGTTTAAATTGCTCAACTAATTCTTTATCTTCTATTAACATGCAGTGGTTTATTGTGGTACTAAAATAGCAAACACTTGCTTAAGATGGCTTTTGGTGGATAAAGTTTAAATACAATTTTGGTTACCAGCAGTAGTATTTCAATTTGGCTTTAGTTGCGTCGCACATTTCTACTGCAACGCCTTGAGGAACGAAAGACGGATGCAATGATCCCATATTTTAATAGAGACTTCAACTTTCAGAACTTTACCGGTCAAAACCAATTTTTCTTAATAAAAATTTCCTAGCTTTGGATACCCCATCTAACATTCTTTAGAAAAGCAACATCCGTTTCTGTGATGATAACCATTTCAATCGATGGTATTACAACTACTAAACAAACCTATTATGAAAAAAGTAAGCATTTACCTACTATTATGTGTTACATTTTTTGCAGCCTGTAGCAAAGAATCTTTAGATGATAACCGTTTGGATGACTCAGATTTTTATGAAACAGAATCTCAAATTAGTTATACGATTGGCACAAGCACTTACAGCTACAAAACCAGCAATGCAACCGATATTACTACCTATTTCAATAACAACACACACAATAGCAGCCCAGAGACTGTAATAAAAGCAACTCCCAATAGCCTACCTAAGCTAGAGTTTGCTTTTAATGGTACGCAAGCAGGCAGCTATGCAATTACCTTATTTAACGAGGCAAGTGTAGCAACAAATATGCAGCTAAATAATGCAACTGTTCAGGTTAGTACTTACGGCTTAACAGGCTATTATTTAAAAGGTACTTTTAGTGGTACTTTAAAAGATGCAAATACAGGTACCTTAACACCAATTTCTGGCAACTTTAAGGTAAAGAGATAATCTCACTAATACATTTGCAGCAAAGTATTTGGACATTTCTCGAAAAAATTGATTTTACGAAACAAGTTGGTACTCACCAATGTCATTTTATAAATACTCCCCCTATTACTATGAAAAAGTTATATTATTACCTACCCTTTTTTTATACTCTTGTTTTTGCAACTACTACAAAAGCACAACTCATTACTGCCCCTAAAGCATCAGGAAATACCGAAACACAGCAAAAAAGAACCGCAACCATACAAAAAAAAGTAAAAAAAACCGCTGTTATTTATCATGCAGAAAAAACAAGTGTTCAAAAGAATGGCGTTAGTACAAAAATATTTCCTGATGGCTCTAAATACACAGGAGAATGGAAAAATAATCAAATGAATGGAAAGGGAACTTTTATAGGTGCAGATGGAGAGAAATATGAAGGTCAATGGAAGGACAATGTGAAGTGGGGTACTGGGGTTTATACATATGCTAATGGGGATAAATATAATGGAGAATGGAAAGACAATCTAAGATGGGGGAAGGCTGCTTTTACATTTGCAGATAATACACAGTATTATGGCGACTGGAAAGATGATGTGAAAGATGGCAAGGGTATAATGAACTGGCCAAATGGCGACAAGTATATTGGGGATTGGAAAGATGATAAAAGAAATGGTAAAGGTGTCTTTACATCAAAAGATCAACGCAAATACGATGGAGAATGGAAAGATGATCAAAAAGAAGGTAAGGGTACTTTTACTTGGGGTAATGGAGATAAGTATGAGGGCGATTGGAATGATGATAAACAACATGGGAAAGGTATTTTAGTATATGCCAATGGTAATAAATACGAGGGTAGCTATAAAGATGGAGTAAGAAGTGGTATAGGTACATACACATTTAGCAATGGAGATAAATACACGGGTAATTGGACATTGGGCGAACAAACTGATAATGGAACTTATGTTTGGGCTGATGGAACAAAGTATGTAGGAAACTGGAAAAATGGCAATCTCAATGGCTACGGTACAAAGTATGATAATGAAGGTAAAATATTACAACAAGGTACTTGGGAAAACGGAGATTTTAAACCTGTAATAAAAGCAACAACTGCTACAACAGGCGGTAAAATTGAAACCAAAACCTACACTGATGGTGGTAAATACATTGGACAAGTAAAAAATGATTTGAAACATGGTAGAGGCATTTTTACTTGGGCAGATGGCGACAAATATGAAGGAGATTGGAAAGATGATGTACGATCTGGTTATGGATTCTCAACATACAAAAGCGGAGATGCATTTGAAGGTGAATATAAAGCTGGATTAAGAAACGGCAAAGGAATGTACACATGGGCAAATGGTAGTAAATACATTGGAGAGTGGAAAGATGGCAATATGGAGGGCAAGGGTATAAAATTCGATAAATACGGTGACATATTGTTAGAAGGCATTTGGCAAAACGATAAAGTAACACAAACAATAAAAACCTCTTATAGCGTTTATAATTACCCCGGTGGCAGTAAATATGAGGGTGATTTTTGGGGAGATAAAAAAGAAGGTAGAGGCATTTATACCTATGCAGATGGCGTTAAATATTATGGTGAGTTTAAAGACTTACGCTTTGATGGCTATGGCACAAAAATGAATAGCCTTAATAATTTATACACCGGGGAGTACGTAGATGAAAAACAAGAAGGATTTGGGCTTTTTATTTGGTATGATGGAAGCAAAAGTGTTGGTCAATGGAAAGATAATAGCCTACACGGCAAGGGTACCACTTACTATAAAAATGGCACAGTAATAGACAGAGGCATTTGGGAAAATGGAGTTTTTAAAGGAAGCAATTCGCTAAACTTTACTTCATTGACTTATAGTGATGCTAAATACTATGGCGAAACTAATGCTGGCTTAAAAGAGGGGTATGGAATATTGACTTGGACAGAAGGAGATGTTTATGAGGGAGAATTTAAACAAGACTTAAGAGATGGCAAAGGCATTTTGCAATTTAAAGATGGTAAAGTGTATGTTGGGCGTTGGTTTAAAGGAAAAAAAACCGGTATTGGTATTTTTACTTGGCCAGATGGAGATAAGTATGTAGGACAGTTTAACGACGACTACAGGCACGGTAGAGGCACTTACTTTTGGAAAGATGGAACAAAATATGTGGGTGAATGGAAAGATGGTACCATGGATGGAAAAGGGATGAAGTATGATAAGGATGGAAAAATTTTGCAACAAGGCAAATGGGAAAAAGGAAGTTTTAAAGGATAGATTATTTTATCCTTTGACGACCAAGATTAATGCTAAGCTTTAAATTAAAGCTAAAGTACGCATCGTTGGTTTTTGGGTTACCTCTTATTTCTCCAGCAGTAGTATAACCACCAGCAGCATAAATTTGTTGTGCTACAGCAGCATTACCAGGTGATAAATAAGATGAAAATGAAGCTGGATCAACCGTTACTCCACTTACATCATCTAAATAATCGGTAAATAATTTTCTGTAAACAAACTCGCCACGTAGGGTAAATAACTGAGATAGCTCATATTTCAAGCCACCCCCAAATGGAATATTGACTTGGGAAGTACTATAATTTTCCATAGTAGTAACTCCTTTAATACCCTGCCCTTCAAGATGCAAAGGTTTAGCATCTACCCATCTATAAATACCATTGCCCAAATTGATTTTATATTGAGGATTGAAACTAAACCAACCAACTCCTGCAACAATATATGGAGATAATCTCGGTAGTTCTTCTTCGTAATGCTTTAACATTAAAGGATGAAACTCTGCTAATAAAGCAATCTCACTAATATCACTTCTAATTGTTAAACTTCTTTGTGGCGAAGTACCATATAAATCTGAAGCTGTTATTTTACCCCAAGTTGTTTCTAACCGAACTCCTATAAAATTTTGATACATTGCTCCAATAAAAATGCCTGCACAGGGTTGATTATATTTCCAGTTGATTGCCCCTAATCCAAAGCCACTTTTAGCTCCTACATCTACTAAACAATTCATGCCACCATAAGAAGCACCTACTTCAAAAATTAAATCTTTATCGTAGTAGTTATTATTATAGTAATAGTATTGTGCTTTAGAGCAAAGAGATATTGAAACCATAAAAGCGAGTACACATACTCTCATTAAATTTTTCATAGCAATATGTAGAATTTTATTAAGTGGGTATAGAAACGGAAAAGTAGCTGTTTTATTGGATTTTTAGGAATTTTGCTTATTTATTTTGGCTTAAAAAGTATTTACAGGCTTGTTGTATACCACAATGGGTACATTTTGGATTGCGTGCAATACAAGTGTAACGCCCATGTAAAATAAGCCAATGATGTGCTTTGTGTACCAATGCTTCGGGGATGTTTTTAATTAACTCTTTTTCTACCGCTAAGGGTGTAGTAGCTTTTGTAGAAACCAAGCCTATGCGTTTACTTACTCTAAAAACATGGGTATCTACTGCCATATTTGGCTGCTCGTCTATTACACTTGTTATTACATTAGCTGTTTTTCTACCTACGCCTGGCAGTTGTACCAATTCATCTACTGTCATGGGTACTTGCCCATTAAATTTAGTAAGCAGCATATTGGCCATGCCTATTAAATGCTTTGTTTTGTTGTTGGGGTAAGAAATGCTTTTGATTATTGCAAACAACTCTTCAAAACTAGCTTTTGCCATTTGTTGAGGTTGCGGATATGCTTTAAATATTGCTGGTGTGGTTAGGTTTACTCGTTTATCGGTGCATTGGGCAGATAAAATAACTGCTACCAAAAGCTGGTAGGGGTTATCGTAAATCAATTCAGTTTCTGCCTCGGGTACATTGGCTAAAAAGTAGTTAATAACAAACCGGTATCTCTCTTTCTTTGTCATAATAGGTGCAAAGAAAATAAAGATACCGGTTTACTAAAAGTTTGTTGATAATAAGCAGAGTTAATGCTGTTCAACCTCGGTGGTAAGTTTGGCATAATTTAATATAGCCTGTACACTTTGTGGGCGTGGAGAACGAAGTTTTATAGTCGCCAACTCAGTTTGAGAGGCTTTTAAAACTTCTAATTTCTCTTTCAACGTCCAGTCGGTTTGTAGGGCTGTATCAATAGCCAAAACCATTGCTGACGAAGATTCTTGATACAGATACTGTACCAGCTCTTCAGGTGTAAAATTGGGCATAGCGAAAGCGTAATAAATGTTAAGTAATCCGTAATCTGTAATCCTTGTATCCTAGCTATTTAAACGGCGTTTGAAAAAGAATATTGCAAGGCGTATTATTTTTTTACTTTTTCTGGTTCTTCTACTAAATAAAGATCTTCTCTATCTTTTTTCATTTTAAACTGCTCTCTGGCTATTTTTTCTATGGCTGCTGCACTACTTTGAATATCGGCTAGGGCTTTGCGATTTTTTTCTATTTCGCCGGTATAGTAGGTTTCTTTTGCTTTTAGCTCTTTTAGCTGTTTGGTGCTTTTTAATTGAGTAAATACATCTCTATCATCAAAAAAAAGTAGCCAAACCACTAAAAAACTAGCAGCTATTAAGTATTTGTTGGTAATGAGGGTGATTGCTTTTTTCATACAAATTAAAAATGATTGAATAGAGTGGAAACTGACTGCCAATTGCTTAATAGTAGTATACAGCTAAACATGTGCGACGCAACCGCAGCTTAATAATGCTCAAAAGACGACTAACAAAAACTACCACATAATAAATAATTGGCAGTTGCTAAGGTAGCTTGTAACTACGCAAAAAGCAACTACCAATTTATACACGTTTGTTATTTACCAAACTTGATGCCTTTGGGATAGATGGCTGTGCTGCCCAATTCTTCTTCTATACGAATAAGTTGGTTGTACTTAGCAATTCTATCGGTACGAGAGGCTGAGCCTGTTTTTATTTGACCACAATTTAAGGCTACTGCAAGGTCGGCAATAGTTGTGTCTTCTGTTTCTCCACTGCGATGGCTCATAATGGTGTTGTAGCCTGCATGTTGGGCCATTGTTACGGCATTAATGGTTTCGGTTAAAGTACCAATTTGGTTTACTTTAACCAATAAGCCATTGGCTATATTTTTATCGATGCCTTGTTTTAAACGAGTTACATTGGTTACAAATAAATCATCGCCTACCAATTGGCATTTTTTGCCTATTGCATCGGTAAGGTTCTTCCAGCCATTCCAATCATCTTCAGCCATACCATCTTCTATACTTACGATAGGGTATTTTTTAACCCAGCTTTCCCAATACTTCACCAACTCATCGCTGCTTACAATTTTGCCACTGCTTTTATGGAAAACATATTTTTTCTTCTTAGCATCCCACAACTCACTGTTGGCAGCATCCATAGCAATAACTATTTGAGAACCTGTTTTATATCCAGCAGCAGTAATAGCTTCTAAAACAGTTTCTATAGCTTCTTCGTTGCTTTGAATGTTGGGTGCAAAACCACCTTCATCGCCTACATTGGTGCTATAGCCTTTTTTCTTTAATACACTTTTTAGCACGTGGAAAATTTCTGTTCCCCAACGCAAGCCTTCACTAAAAGAATTTGCACCTACTGGCATAATCATAAATTCTTGAAAGTCTATTTTGTTGTCAGCATGTGCCCCACCGTTTACAATGTTCATCATGGGTACAGGAAGTGTTTTGGCATTTGTACCACCAATATATCGGTACAATGGAAGCCCAGCTTCTTCGGCAGCAGCTTTTGCTACGGCCATACTTACAGCCAAAATAGCATTGGCACCTAGCTTACTTTTATTAGGTGTGCCATCAAGGTCTATCATTACTTGGTCTATAGCTGCCTGTTGTGCAACATCGTAGCCAACTAACTCGGCAGCTATAATATCGTTTGCGTTTTTTACTGCTTTTAGCACGCCTTTGCCACCATATTTTTTCTTATCATTATCTCTAAGTTCGGCAGCCTCGTGTATGCCTGTGCTAGCACCACTTGGTACAGCAGCACGCCCAAAATAACCATCATCGGTCAATACATCTACTTCTACGGTGGGGTTGCCACGGCTGTCTAAAATTTGTCTTGCATGTACTTCAATAATGTAACTCATAATTGCTTGTGTATTTAATATTTAGGATTAATTTTTTGGGTTTGTTAGCTTTTGTATTTCAATTTAACTGCGGTTGTGTCGCACATTTTTAGCTATGAATTATTATTGAGCAGCAACAGCCTGCGTTAAGGTTCTAAATATGTCTTCTAACTTATCACCTTTGCTTTTCAAGTTCTCTAAAGTATCATCTGCTACAATTTCACCTTTATTTATTATCACCACTCGATTGCAAACTGCTTCTACTTCTTGTAAAATATGCGATGAAAATAAAACAGTTTTATCTTTTCCTTGTTCTTTTATTACGTTTCTTATTTCAATAATTTGGTTGGGATCTAAACCGCTGGTGGGTTCATCTAAAATTAAAACTTCGGGGTTATGTATTAGGGCTGCTGCCAGACCCACACGTTGCTTATACCCTTTAGAAAGTTGACCAATTTTCTTGTTTTGCTCTATTTGTAAGCCTGTTAATTCTATTACATTACCAACGGCTAACTGCCAACTGCTTACTTTATGTACCCCAGCAATAAATTTCAAGTATTCTTTTATATACATATCGTAGTAAAGGGCATTGCTTTCGGGTAGGTAGCCAATTTTCTTTTTTACGGCTAATGGGTTTTGTTGGGGATCAATACCACAAACTGAAGTAATGCCAAGTGAAGCTTGTAAGTAGCCAGTAATAATTTTCATTGTAGTACTTTTACCTGCACCATTTGGACCTAAAAAGCCTACAACTTCTCCTTTTGCTACTTTAAATGAAATATTATTTACAGCTTTTTGCTGGCCATACATTTTTATTAAACCCAAAACTTCAATAGACATGAAAACTTGTTTGTGCCAAAGATAAAGATTGAAATGCCATCATCATTGTTTAAGAAATATAGGTAATACTGTAACTACAATAACTACCACTAAAAGCAAATAAATAAAAAGCGTTACAACATTGTGAATACGCATCATAAAACGGCGACTTGGTAGCTCTTCAAATTCTTGGTCTTCATCTCCATACCATTTAAAAATGGCAAAAAGAAATCCTCTTGTACCTTCAAGGCTATCATGAAAAAGGTATGACATAACAATTTTTAGAAGCAGTACTCCAATAAAAAGAATGAGAAGCCAAGCGTAATATTTTGAAATTAGTTCAAGAAGCATATTGGTATGTTGGCAGCATTTAAGTTAAAAATTGTGCCTTAGTTTTACTTTTGCACTATTAAATGTTGCTTTTACAAAAACACCCATGTTTTGCATTGGTGTATGGGTTGTAAATATCTGTAATAAAATTTAAAACAACCTATTCTTCGTCTTTTCGATTGTATTCCCCCCTTACAGCATACCATCCAAACAAAGCCAAGCCCACTGCTATTGGTGCAAAAACGAAGATGATAATAAGCCAAGGCAATGGCTTATTAATATCTAAGGTACTATTAGGTTGTATATGTGTAATGGCAGATTGTACCAATAAAAAGATAGCTGTAACAGCTATCGCTATCCAAATAAAACCTAAGTATTTTTTAATTATGTTCATGTTGTTAAGATTTTTTTATCATTTTAATGGATGTACTCATTTGTATCGTCGCTTACATCTTCATCTTTTTTATTAGATAAATACAAAACACCAATTACCAAACAAACTGCTGCCACACCAATAGGGTACCACAACCCACTTAAATAGTTACTACCAGGTGTTATGGTAATTAGTGTAGCAATAAAAGGTACTAAACCTCCAAATACACCATTACCTATATGATAAGGCAAACTCATGCTAGTGTATCTTATTTTAGTTGGAAAAAGCTCTACCAAAAAAGCAGCAATGGGGCCGTATACCATGGTTACAAATAGTACCAATATAAACATCAACCCAATTAATTTCCATTGATAGGAAGAATCTAGCGTAATTATTTTTTTTGTTTCTAAAGGCTTGTTGTTACCGCTTTTTAAAATGGTTTCCGAATATTTATCGGTTTGCAAAAGTTTGGTACTATCTGCAAATATTGCATTGGTGGTTTTAATAACAATTGAGTCGTTCTTGTTTTCGGTACTTACTATTTTCTTTGTAGTAATAATAGATGAAACTTCTTGTTTTGCCTTAACATCACTCATGTTATAAAATGCTGTAAATATGGGTCTATAACACACAATAGCCAGTAGCATACCGGTAAGCATAATGGTTTTTCGTCCAAGCTTATCGCTAAGCCAACCAAAAAAAACAAAAAAAGGAGTTGCTAATAATAATGCAATACCAATCCACATATTGGTTTGGGTAGGTTCTAAATTACAGGTTTTTAATAAAAAGGTTTGTGCATAAAACTGACCTGTGTACCACACAACACCTTGCCCCATAGTAGCACCAAATAATGCCA
>JAYVRD010000237.1:0-4974 GCA_043776595.1 Chitinophagaceae bacterium
ATTCGTTAAATTTTCTAAAGAAAGATTTCTTGAATGTTTGTAAAAATATGGTGTAAATATTTATCACTTTGCTCAAAAAACATATAGTTATCTTAATTAAATGGATTAGTGCTAATAGCAAAACGGCAATATACTCTTACAACATGTTGTACTAAGTAATGTGTGCCATATTTTATTATTTAGCTAAACATGTGCGACGCAACTGCTGCTTCATTGAAATACAAAAGCTGGCTCAATAAAATCTACTAAACAACAATATTCTTACTCCTTAGCAGGTTGGTTTATTATATTTGCTTTCTTTCTAAAATTTTACAATATGTCTAGTTTAATAAAACAACTCGAAGAAACTACTGCTTACATTAAATCTCAATATGCTGCTACCCCAACAGCTGGTATTGTACTAGGTAGTGGCTTGGGCAACCTTGTACACGAAATAAAGGTTGAAAAAGAAATTGCTTACGAGGATATCCCGCATTTTCCTGTAAGTACAGTAGAGGGGCATAGTGGTAAACTTTTGTTTGGAGAACTAAATGGAAAAAAAGTAGTGGTAATGGCTGGTAGGTTTCATTATTACGAAGGATATACGCCACAACAAATTGTTTTTCCGGTTAGGGTAATGAAAATGTTGGGTGTGCAAACCCTGTTTTTAAGCAATGCTGCTGGGGCAGTAAACCCCAATTTTAAAGTGGGCGACTTAATGATTATTACCGACCACATTAGCTTTTTTACCCCCAACCCGTTGGTAGGCAAAAACGAAAAAGAGTTGGGCACTCGTTTCCCCGATATGACAGAACCTTACAGCAAAACCCTAATTGCCAAAGCAAAAAAAATAGCCAAGGCAGAAGGTTTTGAAGTGAAAGAAGGCGTTTATGTAAGCGTTACTGGCCCTACGTTTGAAACTAAAGCTGAGTATTATTTTGTAAAAGCAATGGGTGCCGATGTAGTAGGCATGAGTACAGTGCAAGAAGTAATAGCTGCTTGCCATTGTGGGCTAAAAGTATTTGCACTAAGCGTAGTAACAGATCTTGGCATACGTGATGATGACAACGTAATAACCCACGAGGAAGTGCTTCATGCTGCCAAAGAAGCTGAGCCTAAAATGACGGCTTTGTTTAAAGGACTTGTTTAAAGGACTTGTTTAATGGTTGTCTGTTGATAGTTGACTGTTGGTGAAAAGAAATGCCAACTAACAACTACCAACCACCAACTGAAAGACTGTTTTACCTTTTCATTCACAGGTTTACATTTACTTTGCGGCACACTTAATAGTTTGCATGAAAGGATTTTTTACAAGCGTACTTTATGGGCTGCTTATTTTGCTTTTGATGGCAATGCCGTATGCATTAAAAGCCCAACGTATAGACCTTGAAGGTGTTACCAAAAAAACAAGCACTACCACTACTCAATCTCAAACTTTAGATGCCCAAGGCAGACCCATTAACAAAGCTTTGAAAGATTCAGGCTTGCAGCATAGAGATAATGCCAACGATACCATTACCATCTTCTATAAATATTTTGATAGCAGCCGTACCCAAAGTTTCGATTCATCTATCAACGATTTTACCAAACACTTTCCTGTGCCCTATACTTATAATACTCTAAGCAATTATGGCAATGCAGCACAATCATTAATTTTTTCGCCCATACTAAGAGCAGGTTTCGATGTTGGTTTTCATGCTTTTGATGTATATAGGTTTAGGGTAGAAGATACCAAGTTTTACACCACTACAAGACCATACTCTCAGCTAGGTTATTTGTTAGGCAGCAAAGCCGAGCAAACTATACATGTACTACATACCCAAAACAAAAAATCAAATTTCAACTTTGCTTTGGAGTACCGCTTCATTAATACCCCAGGTGCTTTTGTAAACCAAAATACTAGCCACAATAATATTAGAGCAAACTTTGTTTATCAGTCGCCCAATACTAAGTACCATGCTTACTTTATATACATATCTAATAAACTAAAGAGCAGTGAAAATGGAGGCTTAAAAGACCCAGCTCAATTAGGTACATTGGCCTTTAGCAACCCTTTTGAAATTGCAGTACGTATGGGTAACTATGCAAGTAGTAATCGTAATCCATTTAGCACAAAAATTAATACAGGTAATGTGTATAATGAGAACACTTTTTTACTACGCCAGCAATACGATTTAGGTAAGAAAGATTCGCTAGTTACAGATTCTGTTACCTATCGTTATTTTTACCCAAGGCTTAGGTTGCAACACACCGTTCGTTACTCATCTTACAGTTATTCGTTTGTAGATTTGTATGCCGATAGTATAAGCTACAAACAATATTTCAATTTTCCCTTACCTACCAAAACCAGTGCTATTTCTTTTGTTGATGAATGGAAAGAACTACACAACGAGTTTAGCTTAATCACCTTCCCAGAAAAGCAAAACCAAAATCAATTTTTAAAATTGGGTGCTGCTATACAAAATATAAAAAGTAATATTTCCGCAGGAACAGACAACTATTACAACGCCATTTTATTAGCAGAGTATAGAAATAGAACCAAGAATAAAGTATGGGATATTATAGCTACTGGTCAGTTTTATGCAGCTGGTTTTCATGCAGGCAACTACCAAGCATTGGTAAGTTTAAAAAGAGCATTGGGTAAAAAAGCTGGTTATTTAGAATTGGGTTTTCAAAATGTAAACCGCAGCCCAAGCATGCTGTACGAGGGCATCACTAGCTTTCCTATAAAAAATGCTTTTGGCTTTAAAAAAGAAAATACAACTAGGCTATTTGCCGCTTACGAGCTGCCTAAACAGCAGCTAAAAATTTCGGGTGAATATTATTTGGTAAGTAATTACAGTTACTTCGATAGCATGTTTACTGTAAAACAAGAAGGTACATTATTTAACTTGCTACATGTAAAAGTGGAGAAGAAAATTAAACTATCTAAAAGATGGAATTGGTACACCGAAGTTCATTTGCAGCAATACACTGGCAATCCACCCATACGTGTACCCTTTTTGCTAACTAGAAATAGAATTGCTTACGAAGGAAATTTTTTCCAAAACCTATTTCTCTCTACAGGTGTAGAAATCAAAGCCAATACAAACTACAAGGCGGATAATTATTCGCCCATTATGGGGCAGTTTTTCTTTCAAGATAATTTTACCGTAACCAACAGAGCAGAAGTAGATGCGTTCCTCAACTTTCGCATCAAAACCTTTAAAGCCTATGTTCGTGCAGAGAATTTAAACACCCTCTTAAAAGGTAAAAGTGGTAGCTATAGCCACTACAATATTTCCAGAGAAAATTATGTATACCCTGGTTTTTGGTTTAGGTTGGGTATTGTTTGGAGTTTTGTAAATTAGACCTATTCATCCTATTTTATCATTTCCCTCACACCTCATTCAAAACTTCTTATTACTTTTACTGCGTAATGAAAAAATTTACAGTAGCCATCATAGCCATTCTATACTTTACCATTAGTACTGGTGTTATAGTAAACATACATTATTGTATGGGCAAGGTTAGCTCTGTAAAAATGAATGTACTGGCTCAAAACCTGTGTGGCTGTGGCAAAAAAGAAAATAAAGGCTGCTGTAAAACCGAACATAAATTAGTGAAGTTAGCAGATAACCACAAAGCCGAAGTTGTCAATTTTACGCTTCAAGCTCCAGTTGATATACAATCTTCAGTTTACAATTTGATTAATACGCCATTGCTTAACCAGAATGATAATCAAACATTCAACAATCATTCTCCGCCGTTACTTTCCAAGCAAAACACCTACCTTCGCAATTGCGTTTTCTTAATTTAATATCACTTACTAAGTAGTATCTTTTGGTAGTCAGCTACATTACTACTTTCATCTTTAGTGGCGTCGCACACTTGTACTACAGAATATGCTTCAGCAATGTTCTAAGCTATTAGCTAGCACAAAAGCATAACTAAGCTCAATCAATCATTTTGCAAGGCAAAATCTTCTGTGTGCATCCGCCCAACCCGTAACATCTGTTTACTATATTTTAAACAAAACAAAATCATAAAAAAATGAAAACTCAAATCACATTTTTACTATCCTTCTTATTCGTTTCCCTATTTTCTTTTGCCCAAACACCTAAAGCAAAGCCAACAACCCAAACAACCGAAAAAATTAAAGTGTGGGGTAATTGCGATATGTGCAAAGCCAAAATAGAAAAAGCAGCCAAAGCCGCAGGTGCTAGCTATGCCCTTTGGAATGAAGATGCAAAAATGCTTACAGTAAAATATGCGGCTACTAAAACTAGCAACAAAAAAATACAAGATAAAGTGGCAGCTGCTGGCTACGATACACAAAATGCAACTGCTACAGAAAATGCCTACAACAAACTACCGGGCTGCTGCAAATACGATAGAAAAGAAACAGATAAAAATGTAAATGAAAAAACTGCTGGTATGAGCTGCTGCAAAGACAAATCTTCTTGCACCAAAGACTGTTGCAAAAAAGAAGATATGAGTTGCTGCAAAGGCACAGATGCAAAACACGATTGCTGTAAAGCTGGCAGCAATTGTTGTGGCAAATAACTTAACACTTCACCAATTCCCGAAGGCATTACAAACCTTCGGGAATTAATAAACTATATCACTATGAAAAAGATATTCATTTTTATGATGCTATTGGTTGCTTTGCAATCATCAGCACAAATAAAAAGTGCTACCCTACAAGCCAGTGGGCTTACTTGTAGCATGTGTAGCAAAGCCATTTATAAATCTTTAATAGCCATTCCTTTTGTGCAGGCTGTACAAAGTAATATTCAAAATTCTTCCTACACTTTATCTTTTAAGGATGGGGTTTCTGTAGATTTTGATGCACTTAAAAAAGCGGTAACCAATGCAGGCTTTTCAGTAGCTTCTCTTAAAGCAATCATCACTTTTAGTAATGCTGCCATTAAAAACGATGCACATATAGAGCTTGATGGCAAAACCTATCATTTCTTAAACGTGAAGCCACAAACCTTAACTGGCGATAGGCAA
>JAYVRD010000238.1:0-4969 GCA_043776595.1 Chitinophagaceae bacterium
CATCCTTTAAAACGATAAACCAACTTTTTGCAACAGCCTTTTTTATCCACTTGTACACATAATGGTGTAACACAAAAACGTTTTTAGACAGCTTCTAAGAAAGAATGTTGATTGAATCTTCAAGTCCTTTAATGAAAATGAAGAGTGCCCAATCACAATGCCATTCTTAAAAAAAATTAGTCCAAACTTTGGGTCATAACAACACAATTGCGTGTCATAATTTGATAATTTATTATCCGTAATAATTTTTTGAAATTTTTGTACTTTGTCTTTAGTTAATTTTTTGATATAAAAAATGCTGTCAAGCCATTTTCCTTCACTGTTTATGGGGTCATAAATAATTTCACCATCAGAGCCTTTATACGAGATAAAAAGAATAGAGTCAACCATTAAACTAATATTTTCACAGTTTATCGTGGTATCAATATTGATTTCAACTTTCCCACTGTCTATCCAATTTGGGTTTGGATTTGGTGGAGTTGGAAAATTTGATTTGTCTGCTTTAACTTTAAGAGGTTCCCTTTCTATCTGTTGACAGCTAAAAAATATTAATATAAATAAGTAGAATTGGAAACTGATTTTTTTCATAGCGTTGCAGGCAACTCGTTTTTAGTAAAGATATTCAAAGTATTTTCTAAACTTTTTGCTTTCATCCATAAGAGGAGAAAAATAATCATAATCGACTAACGGGTTTTTTAAGTTAGATAGCCTTAATGAAAAGTTTTTAGGAATTTTTTTGACAATTACTTTTCGTTTAGACCATACCCATTTATAATCATGGTTAATATAAATATCTTTTATACCGCTTTCCATGGTCAATTTTCTCGTTTTAACATCATAAGTTTTTCTAAAATGCCAGCCTCCATTTAGCCCTGACTTATTTCTAAAATACTCTAAAGTGGATTCTCCAATATTGCGAAAGAAATATTTGCCAATAGTTTTATTGAAAACGTAAATGAGCGTTGTGTGTCCCCTATGATAAGATTCATTGAATACTAAGCTATCAGCGTTTGCGATAACACTAAAATCTTCTTCAAATTGTGCAGATGTGTCAATGAGTTTTAATTGTTTTGCAACAACACCAAATACAAAAACTTTAATCTTATTAGTAATAGTGTCTGTAACTGAGACGACCACCTCCTTTTTACCATTTTTATTAATATCAACTTCTTTGTAGAGATACGAAGCACTATGATTTTCATTAAGTAAAACAAAGTTTGGACCCACTGCTTTGTTCACTTGAGTAACCCATTGCTTTTCCTTCGATGGCTTTACCAAAAGATTAGCCCACCAAAATTGTTTTTGGCAAAAACTTGTGGATGCAATAATTACAAAAGTGAATGATAAAAAAAGGGGCTTCATTTTATAACTATTGATTTGTGTAAATAATCGTTCTACTCATAGATAAAATTTGCCTAAAGATATTTAGCACTTGACAAATGTGCAGGAACAATACAAAAAGAATCTACTGCTAGCTACCAAAATTTTCTACCTAACCTATAGAACTATTTCTGCCCTTTCGCCCAATCCTCCATTTTGTTTTCTATTACTTCCAATGGCATACAACCATCTTTCAAAAACATATCGTGAAAAGCAGATAGTTTGAATTTATCACCCAACTGTTTGGTATATTTTTCCCTAAGTTCTCTTATTTTTAATGCCCCTGTTTTGTAGCTTAATGCTTGTGCAGCATATACCATGTAGCGTTCTATTTCGGCAACAGCACCTTCTTCGCTAATAGGTTCGTTTTCCATCATGTATTTAATGGCTTCTTCTCTCGTCATTTTTCCAGTATGCATGGCTACATCCACCACTAGGCGTATGGCTCTGTGCATTTCATCGCCCAAAGCACCCATGTATTGATATGGATCGGTGTATAAGCCCAACTCTTTGCCTAAACTTTCGCAGTACAAAGCATAGCCTTCGCCATAGGCACCATACCAAATAAACTTGCGAAACTTAGGTAGCTTTTCGTTTTCCATTTGCAACGACATTTGAAAATGATGTCCCGGAATTGCTTCATGCAAAAACAAACTTTCCATGCCACTTGTAGTATTAAATTTTGTAGCATCTACAATGGGCACATAAAAAATACCTGGTCTTGTACCATCAGCTAATCCAGGGTAATATTCTGCACTGGCACTTGCAGCACGGAAGGCTTCTGTTTGCCTAATTTCAAATTTTGTTTTTGGCGTAAGGGTGAACATTTTTTTAAGGTTCGCATCTATTCTTGTTTGTATGCTACTAAAAGCAGCCAATATTTCTTCTGGCTTTTTATAAGGCATAAACTGCTTACCCGTTTTCATAAATTCGAAGAAGGCTTTTAAATCGCCAGTAAATTTTACTTCCGTTTTCACCTTCTCCATTTCTTCACGAATTCGTTTTACTTCACTTAAGCCAGTGTTATATATTTCTGTTGGTGTTTTGCTGCTGGTTGTCCAATATTTAACCAAGTAAGTATAGTATTTATCGCCATTTGGTACAGCGTTAATACCAGTTGTTATTCTGGCTTTTGGCAAATATTCATCCTTTAAAAATGCTCCTAATTTTTTATACGAGAGGACGATGTTGTCGTTTATGAGTTTTGTATAAGCCTCTGTTAATCGCTTTTTATCTGCTTCGCTAAACGACGCTGGCATTAGTTTGATGGGTTCGTAAAACAAGCTTTTAGTAGCGTCGTTTGTTACCATCGCCTCCATTTGTGGAATCATTTTTACCACAATTGATTTAGGCAAAACGTAGTTTGCCGTCATACCTTTTTTAAAGTAAACAACGGCACTATCACTCCAAGTAGTAAATGCTGCTGCACGTTGTAGCCAGTTGTCATAATCTACAACGGTTTTAAAAGGTTGGTTGCCTGTGCCACCACCCATTTGCCCAAGAGCAAGTGTAACGCCATTAAATTGGTCGAAAGGTGTATAGTTGCTTTGAAACCTAAGCCCTTCAAGGCTCATAGCCATTTCGTATTTAAAAATATCGTAGCTAGTTTTATCATTTTCGTTTAAATTTTCTCTATCAAACGAGTTTAAGTAAGCAGCATTTTTTGCATAAAATTCTTTCAACTTAGCACGGTAACTATCGGTAAAATCGGCTGGTAATAAATTATTAAAACGGTTGTCGCCATTTACAGTTGCTTCCAGCGGAAACAATTGCATACGCTCATCGTAATATTTTTCTAACAAAGCTGCAAGATCTTTATTGTCTTCGTTATGCTGGTTGGTGCTACTTAGTTTGCAAGATGCCAATACTATAACAAAAAGAAAGCAGATAATTTGTTTCATAAAGTTGAAGTTTTAGGAAACGAAAGTTAGGCAAATGCTTTTTATAGTGCAATAGCTTTAATGATGAGTGGGACAAATACAATTTTTTAGCCAGCTTTTGAATAAGCATTAAGCTGCGGTTGCGTCGCACATGTTTAGCTATAGCTATAAATTTGGCTTACATCGAAACGTATCGTAAAACAAAAATTTATTTCAGCAAAATTTTAATAGCTGCATGTACTTTGCTAAACTCAAACTTACTTACAATCTCTTTCATCATACCAGCAATTTGCTGTGTACACAAATTGCCAATACTGCCTTCGTGTGTGTGGTTTACTTCTATTGAGTATTTGAATTGATTGGCTTCAATGGCCAAGCCAACATGCTTATAAGCATCACGAAAAGGTACGCCTTGCAAAACCAGTTTGTTCACTTCTTCCACACTAAAAATGTACTTGTACTTTTCATCAGCCACAATATTTTCCTTAATGGAAATATTGCTAAGCATCAATGAAGCCATGTTGATGCAATCCTTCAATGTTTGAAATGCAGGGAACAAATGTTCTTTCAATAATTGCAAATCACGATGATAGCCAGAAGGCAAATTGGTGGTCATCATCATGATTTCATTGGGCAATGACTTAATGCGATTGCAATGGCTTCTTATCAATTCAAAAACGTCTGGATTTTTTTTGTGGGGCATGATGCTGCTGCCTGTTGTCAACTCTGTTGGAAAGGAAACGAAATCAAAATTTTGGTTGAGGTATAAGGTCATGTCCATGCTTAACCTGCTCAATGTATCAGCTACATTGGCTAATGCTTGTGCAGTAATTCTTTCAGCTTTGCCACGACCCATTTGTGCATACACCACATTATAATTCAGGTTTTCAAAACCCAATAATTGGGTGGTTAATGTTCTGTTGATAGGGAATGATGAGCCATAACCTGCAGCACTGCCCAATGGGTTTTTATTAACCACTTGGTAAGCTGCTTGCAAGGTAATTACATCATCTACCAAGCTTTCTGCATAAGCACCAAACCATAAACCAAAGCTGCTTGGCATGGCAATTTGCAGATGGGTATAGCCAGGCAATAAATGATTTTTGAAAGCTTCGCTTTGTTGTTGTAGTAACTCAAAGAAAGGTTGAAGGGCATTTACTATTTCTTCAATTTCACTTCTTAGAAAAAGTTTTACATCAACTAAAACTTGGTCATTACGACTACGGGCTGAATGGATTTTTTTACCAATATCACCAAGTCTTTCTGTTAAGATGAGCTCCACTTGTGAGTGGATGTCTTCTACATTATCCTGTAAAGAAAAATTGCCAGCTTGTATTTGCTGGTAGATATTTTTTAATTCAACTTTCAACACTTCTAATTCTTCTTTGGTCAATAAACCAACACTCTCCAACATGATTGTATGTGCCAATGAACCCAGCACATCAAAAGCAGCTAAGTACATATCCATTTCACGGTCTTTACCAACGGTGAAGGTTTCTATGCCCCCATCCCCTGAAGGGGTGTAATTATCTTTTTGCCAGAGTTTCATGATAGTTGTTTTTTGTTTTCGTCATTGCTAGGAACGAAGCAATCTTTCTTATTTTCATTGAGATTGCTTCGTTCCTAGCAATGACGAGTTGTTATTTTTATATGCTGCGATAAAAGCTACATAGTAGCAAATAGCTTAAAATGTGCGACGCAACCGCAGC
>JAYVRD010000239.1:0-4965 GCA_043776595.1 Chitinophagaceae bacterium
CAGCTTCTTGTAAAATATCATCTGAAACGGTTCTCGTCCAAATGCCAAATTCTCCAGCATCAGTTTCAACCATTGCTGTGTCGTCCAAATGATTCATTAAGATGTCGAAATGATTAAAGGAATTTCTAAGTAGCATTTCCCGAAATGCCGATGCCCTTAAAACTGGATGTTCTGATTGACTTAATTTAACTAATTCATTGTCTGTCGCCATATTTCTTAGCGAACTGTCATAATACATAACAATACCCTTGGAAACAATTTTAATAAGGTGCGGTTGCAGAGAATTTCTAAAGTCTTTGATTGCATAATTGTACTTGCTGTCTGTCTTACAAGACCAAAACAAAAAGGTCGTTAAAATGAATAACAGTAGTCTTGTCTGAAACATAAAAATTTATAGTGAGATTCATTCAGCGTAGGGTTTCCATAAAATAGCCGCTAACTCATAAATATACGAAAGTTTTCACCTTTTCAAACTTTCGTATATTTATTTAATCAGCTTATTTTTAAGTTTTAAAAAAATATACAAAAGTGGTTTTAAGTTTCGGCAATACAACTTACTATTTTACAATTTCATAGCCAAACCTACGCTTCTATAAAAGCTCAATCTTCTTCTACAGCTAAACATGTGCGACGCAACCGCTGCCTAATTATTAACCTACAGCTTGTAAACCAAAAAAATAAAAACAAATTTGTGAGACACAAATTTTGCTTCACTAACTATTGGCTTCCTCCATTATTCGCTTTCCTCAAACCATTACATGCGTTTGCTTTATTACCCCCATTACAAATACACTTTGTACATTGCCTATGTTTTCGCTTTGGCTTAGTTTGTTTACATGAAAGTCGTAGTAGGCATCCATATTTTCGGCTACCACTTTTAGCATAAAATCAAATTCGCCACTTATGTTGTAGCACTCTATTATTTCGGGCAAAGAATTTATAAGTTTAATAAATTTTGTACCAGCGTTTTTGCTATGTTGTTTTAGGCTTACATAGCATATAACCATTAAACTCTTTTTTACTTTTGCAGGGTTTAGCAATGTGGCGTATTGCTGTATCACATTATTTTGCTCCATGCGTTTGATGCGTTCGTGTACAGGTGTGGTACTTAGGTGTATGGTATCGGCTATTTCTTTTACAGTTGCTTTGGCATTTTGCTGCAATATTTTAAGTATAGCTATGTCTTTTTCATCTAGCATAAAATTGCTGTTAGTGGTTTGTTCTGTTTGCATAGCTTTTGTCATAGTAAACTGGTTGTTTGTTCTGTAAAGTTGCAATTAAAAGGTATTCTATCCTAAATTTATTGTCGTTGGTGGTATTCTGTCCTATCACTTCTACATTTGTGTTCTAAACAATACAATATGTCAACACTTACAAAATCAATTGATTTTAGCCTACCGTACAAGGTAGCAGATATTAGCCTTGCCGATTGGGGTAGAAAAGAAATTAGACTAGCCGAAGCAGAAATGCCAGGTTTAATGAGCATTCGTGCAGAGTATGCAGCTACTCAACCATTGAAGGGTGCAAGAATTGCTGGTTGCCTTCACATGACTATTCAAACTGCTGTGTTAATAGAAACATTAGTGGCTTTGGGTGCCGAAGTTAAATGGAGCAGCTGTAACATTTTTTCTACACAAGATCAAGCCGCTGCTGCTATTGCTGCTGCTGGTATTGGTGTTTTTGCTTGGAAAGGACAAACACAAGAAGAAGCTGATTGGTGTATTGAACAAACATTATTTTTTGGTGGTGCAGACCGCCCTTTGAATATGATTTTAGATGATGGTGGCGATTTAACCAATATGGTTTTTGATACTTACCCAGAGTTAGTAGCTAACATTAAAGGATTAAGCGAAGAAACAACAACTGGTGTTCACCGTTTATACGAGCGTATGGCAAAAGGTACTTTACCAATTCCTGCTATCAATGTAAACGATAGTGTTACCAAAAGCAAGTTTGATAACAAGTACGGTTGTAAAGAAAGTTTAGTTGATTCTATACGTAGAGCAACAGATGTAATGATGGCTGGAAAGGTTGCTGTTGTTGGTAGTTATGGCGATGTGGGTAAAGGCTCTGCTGCTTCTCTTAAAGGTGCTGGTTGCAGGGTAATTGTTACTGAAATAGATCCAATTTGTGCGTTACAAGCTGCCATGGATGGCTTTGAAGTAAAGCCAATGATTAAAGCTGTACCAGAAGCTGATATTATTGTTACTGCAAGTGGTTGTAGAGATTTAATTACTGAAAAGCATTTCAGACTAATGAAAGACAAAGCCATTGTTTGTAACATCGGTCACTTTGATATTGAAATAGATATGGCTTGGTTAAACACTAACTATGGTCATACAAAAGATACCATTAAACCACAGGTAGATATTTATACCATTGATGGTAAAGATGTAATTGTATTAGCAGAAGGTCGTTTGGTAAACTTAGGTTGTGCTACTGGTCACCCAAGTTTTGTAATGAGTAATTCATTTGCCAATCAAACTCTGGCTCAATTAGAATTGTGGACAAACACAGATAAATACGAAAATGCTGTTTATGTTTTACCTAAACACCTTGATGAAAAAGTTGCTCGTTTGCACCTTGGCAAAATTGGTGTTGAATTAGATGAATTGACAACTGAGCAAGCTGCATATTTAGGCATACCTCAACATGGTCCATTCAAATCTGATAGTTACAGATATTAAACCCTTATTCCCAAATGGGAGCAATGGAAAAATAGTAAAACCCTGCTTCGTAAGAAGTGGGGTTTTGTTTTTGTAGCCAGCTGTAGCTATGCTATTAAGCTGCGGTTGCGTCGCACATGTTTAGCTAAAGAATTTCTATGGAGCTTTTATGATGTAGTAGCAAACAAGAAAGCATTAAACCCTAACTCTTTCTTTTATAAAATATACTACAACACCCAATGCTATAACACTTAACCCTGCCAGCATAAGCCAACCTGTAGAAATAAAAATACAAAACCAAGCTACCATAGCTACCAATGCTGGCAGCGGATACAAAGCCATCTTCCAAGCAAAATGTTGCTTACCTTTTTGTTTTACCAAAAGCATTAGCCCAATAGTTTGCCCAATAAATTGTATTAAAATACGCATGGCAAGTATGGCATCTATTACTTCTTTCATTTTAAATAATAAACTAAATACAAATGCTACACTACCTAAAACCAATAAAGAAATGTAGGGAAATTTTTTAGTAGGGTGTAGCTTGGCAAACACTTTAAAAAATGCACCATCTACTGCTGCTGCATAGGGTATTCTACTATAGCCCAATGTAGCCGAAAATACAGAAGCAAAAGCTACCCAAAGTATTAAACCAGTGGCTACAGTTGCTGCTGTTTTGCCATTAATGGTTTGTATAAAATCGCTTACTACAAATTGGCTTTTTTGTATTTGCTGCATGGGTAGTACTGCAGCTACACTAATATTCATAAGCAAGTACAACACTGTTATACCAGCTATAGAAATAAACATACTGCGTGGAATATTTTTTTGTGGGTTTATAATTTCGCCACCCAAATGGCATACGTTATAGTAGCCTAAAAAACTGTACATACTTTTTACACAAGCAAAACCTAAGGCTGCGGTAAAAGCAAAGTTTAGTTCTAGTCCATCGTTTAGGTGAGAGATGGGTTTGCTCATATCGCCATGTATAAATCCACCACCAATTATCCAGCCCATGGTTAGCAAAACGCCTAACCATAGCAATACACTTATTTTGCCTATAGCTTCTATTTTGCGGTAAAGCAAAACAACAATAAGTACCACCAAACAACCACTGATGCTTTTGCTTACGATGGTTTGTAAAGGGATATTAAAATTGAAAAGTGTAACTATTTGCTTGGTACTAAAAATAAACTCAGCATAATGTGCAAAGCCAATAGCTGCACTGGCTATAACTAAAGGTGCTTGTATCATGGTTTGCCATACAAACAAAAAACTCATGAGCTTGCCTGTTTTTTTACCAAAACTTTCTTTTAAAAAATTGTAGCTGCCACCTGCTAGTGGATAAGTAGAACCTAGCATACTCCAAGTAGTAGCATCTAAAAAAGAAAGGGCTGCACCAGCTAGCCAGGCATATAAAAATTGATTACCCATTTTTTCGGCCACAATACTTAATACCACAAATGGGCCAATGCCTACCATATCTATCATGTTGATGGCAGTGCCTTGTAGTAAAGAAATTTTACGTGAAAGTGTTGGTGTTTCTATGTTGGGCATTAATTTATGTTGATGGTATGAAAGTAATTTAAAATAATGGAAGCCCATAAATTTCAATGATTGGTTTTAAGAGTAAGAAAGAAGATTCTTTCCTGTCTTCCTCATATTAATTTAAGTAAAACAAGAATTCAATAAAATGTCTCGTCCTGAAATAGGTTGACTAAAAATCAACTAAAAATGAACATTTAACAGCCGTGCATTTTGGTATTAAATATACGCTTCAAGAATAGCTTAATAGATATTCAAAAGCTAAACATGTGCGACGCAACCGCTGCCTAATAGCACTAAAAAGCTGGCTACATACAATTACTTTTCTTTATTATTTACCAATAACCATTTGGCGGTTTCGTAAAAGTTGGTGGTAAAAGCACTAAGGCGTTTTTTTATGGCTGCTTCTTGCTGTGGGCTGTAAGTGAGTGGGGTGTTGGTTATGGGCAACAATAATTCCTGCTCGAAACGTATATTTTTGATAAAGTAAAACGAATCGTTTACCCAACCAATATTTCCTTCATCGTGATGGATGATGAATGCACCATTTATTTTTTTGTTAGGGTTTAACACATCTCTACCCAAAGTAGTATTAGTATATGGCAAATGAATGAGACCTGCAATGGTGGGCAATACATCAATTTGAGATACCACTTCTTGCTGCTGCTGTGGCACTAATAAATTAGGTGCATACAACAACAAGGGTACGTGCTCATCACTTAATCGGTTATCTGTCCAGCAATTGGGGTACATGGCA
>JAYVRD010000240.1:0-4928 GCA_043776595.1 Chitinophagaceae bacterium
CAATTACTAGCTTGCTTCTTACCTGAGTATATTTTTTAAATGCGTAAACACTACCCACTGCAAAAAATAATACCAAAACAACTACTACTAATTTAAAAACTTTTTTCATTATTAAAGGTTTATTAATAAGTGCAAGCTACACCACTACACTTCTCAAATAATACCCACTACTGCGTATTTAATAATTGCTGCAAACCCACAGCAATCTCAGCACCAACCTTTGCATTGTGTTTTATCAATGCTATATTAGCATCCAAACTTTCGCCTTGGGTGTGTTGGGCTATGTATTGTAAAAGAAATGGTGTGACTTCTTTTCCTTTTATTCCAGCTTCTTTTGCAGCTGCCAAAGCTTGTAGTATATGCTGCTCCATTTCGGTTTGAGGTACTTCGTCTTCAGCCTTAATTGGATTAGCAATCAGCACTGTACCATATAAACCCAAGCTCCATTTAGTTTGTAACATTATGGCTATTTCTTTTGCAGTATCTAAACGCAAAGGAGAAGTAAAGCCACTTTGCCTACTGTAAAAACTAGGAAAAGCATCTTGCCCAATAGTTACCACTGGTATGCCCTGCGTTTCTAAATATTCTAAGGTTAATCCAATATCTAAAATAGATTTTACACCAGCACTTACCACAGCTACATTGGTTTGTGCCATTTCTGTAAGGTCGGCACTAATATCAAAACTATTTTCTGCCCCACGATGCACACCACCAATACCACCAGTAACAAAAACTTTTATTCCCGCCATGGCTGCAATACGCATAGTGGCTGCTACTGTAGTGGCTCCATAAAGCTTTTTAGATATTACATAAGGCATATCCCTCAAACTCACTTTCCACACATTTTTTTCTTTGCCAAATGTTTCTATTTCATCTGCTGTTAAGCCCACACAGCATTTGCCATTAATAATAGCAATGGTAGCAGGCACAGCTCCATTATCCCTTACTACTTGCTCAACAGCCAAAGCGGTTGTTACATTTTTTGGGTAAGGCATACCATGTGCAATAATGGTGCTTTCCAAAGCTACAATAGGTTTGTTTTGTTGTAATGCTTCGGCTACTTCATGGGATATTTGTAAGTATGAGGTCATTATTTTATTTTTTTACTTTCAAAGTAACAGACTTTATATTCGTAAATCTAGTAGTTAAACAAACTGAATAATGGCTAATTAGGCTCTATGCCTTTTTAAAATAGAAAAAAATCAGTTAGCTGCAAAGGAAATCATCTTTAACCTCGTCATAGTAATAGAAGAATTCTTTTTTACATAAAACCCTATTAAACCTTTTCTAATGAGGAAATTATTTTTTACATTTTTCATTCTCTCTATCACATGTATTATTAGTACCGCACAAACAGCTGTTATCACCTCTTGGATAAGAAATACAACTGGTGCTACTGGATACAATTCATTGCCTTGTAATGTTCAAAGCGTTTATTATACCAGCACAGATGCTTATGTAAGTTCATCGGATATACCAGCTTATACAATTGGTCCATGGATGGCAAACCCCAATACCCCATCTACCCAAAATTTTATTTCCAAATTTACACGTAACCCAGTACAAAATACTGGAACAAAAACTTATACCGGTTTGGGCAATATTGGCATCTGGACAAATGGTGTTGGAATTTTTAATGCTAAAGATGGTCAATATTGGAATGCTACTACAAGTGCCATGACAAATGGTATTAGCAATACTGGCTGGAATAGAAATGCCTATTACTGGGAAGGTATAAGTTTTGATAATTGTAAAGGTCATGCAGCACCTGGGGGTGTATATCATCATCATGTAACTCCAGTTTGTTTGTACGATCAAGCAGCCACAACTGTTCATTCACCCATTATTGGTTATGCTTGGGATGGCTATCCCATCTATGGTGCTTATGCCTATACAAATACCAATGGTACTGGGGCAATTAAGAGAATGGTGAGTAGTTATGTTTTATCTTCTATTACTACTAGAAGTGCAGGTGCAAATGGTACTTCGTTAGCTGGTCCACCAGTAAATACCACGTACCCTTTAGGCAGCATGTGTGAGGATTATGCTTATACTGCCGGTGCTGGAGATTTAGACCAATACAATGGTAGATTTTGTATAACCCCAGAATACCCAAGTGGTATTTATGCCTATTTTGTTACCATAGATGCTAGTAGTGTACCTGCCTATCCTTTTGTTTTATCATCGCAATATTATGGTGTTGTTACAAGTACGAGTACCAATAATGTTATACCTGGTGGTGCTATTTTATATACAGGGCAATCTTTGCCAGTAGATGTGTATGGTTTTACTGTTCAAGTAGAAAATAAAAACGATGCTGCAATTAGATGGAATGTAGGTGTAGAAACGAACGTAGCTTTTTATTTGGCAGAAAGAAGTATCGATGGTATAAATTTTACCACTTCAAATACCATAGCAGCAAATGGTAGTTATATTTATAAATGCACCGATAAAAAATTAGCCAATGGAAAATATTTTTATCGCCTCAAAACAATTGATAATGATGGAAAGTATAAATACTCAAACATAGTTTCAATTACTATTAGCGAAGGTGGCAGTATATTAATTATACACAACAATCCCTCAAAGGATATGCTTACCATACAAAGTAATAATGCTTTGTCAACAAGAAATATAGAGCTTATTAATACTAGTGGGCAAGTGGTTTTAAAATCTATCATGGCACAAGGCGTTACCATGCAGTCGTTCAATATTCAAACACTATATTCAGGCATGTACATTGTAAAAGTATCAGATGGTAGCAACATACAAACAGCCAAAGTAATTATTGGGAATTAACAAATGATTTTTAAATAAAACTCAACAGCTCTTGTAGAAATACTAGGGCTGTTGATGTTTTTTATTGAACTTTGACATACAACAAATAAATAGTAATGAAATATAGCAGTAGATGGAAATATTGGTATTGCACTTTCTTCTACATTACATGTATTAGCTACGCATCTGCACAAAAAATTTCCATTAATTTTTTGCATGTTGTTGACAAAGAAACTCTGAATTTAGATACTAGCAATTACAAGAACAGTCTTGGACAAACCTTTACTATCAACAAGTTTAAATACTACATCAGCAACGTAACACTTACCAATGCCAGAGGAAAAAAATACACTAGCAAACAATCCTTTTTAATAAATGAAGCCGACGAAGCAAGTAAAAAAATAACCTTACAGCATGTACCTAAAGATGGCTACACAGCCATAAGTTTTACTATTGGCATAGATAGCATTCATAATTGTAGTGGTGTACAAACAGGTGCATTAGACCCCATGAATGGAATGTTTTGGACATGGAACACTGGTTATATTTTTTTAAAATTAGAAGGCAAATCCCCAACATCTTCATTGCCTACCAACTTAATTGAGTACCATATTGGAGGGTTTAAAAAACCCAATAACTGTATCAGAAAAATTACGTTACCGCTAACAGCAAAACAAAAGGCACTGCAAGTAAAAGTGGATATTACTGTATTGCTAAACAATAAAACAGTAGTTGATTTTACAAAACTTCCTTCGGTAACAGATGCTAAAAACGCTACTCTTATTGCCGACAATTATGCCAATATGTTTACACTAATACACAAATAAAATGTATAGAAAAACATATAGCATACTTCTTTTGTTGCTTGTTGCTGTTACATTTCTAAACAGTTTTACTACTCTTAAAAAATATTTTGGCATTGGCACAAATGATGTGCAACTAACCATACCCAAAGGTTTTCCTCAACCAATTTATACATTTAAAAATAACCCATTAAGCCCAGAAGTTTTTGCTTTGGGTAGGCAATTATTTTACGACCCCATTTTATCAAAAGATAATACCATTAGTTGTGCAACCTGTCACCAAAGTTTTGCAGCTTTTGCACATATTGATCATGCCCTTAGCCATGGTATTAATGGCAAAATTGGAATACGAAATGTACCTGCATTGCAAAACCTTATTTGGAAAGATGCACTAATGTGGGATGGTGGTATAGCTAATTTAGAAGCACAGCCCATCAACCCCATTACTAATCCTTTAGAAATGGATGAAACCGTAGACCATGTAATACAGAAACTACAATCCAACGAGAAATATAAGGCAATGTTTAAGAAAGCTTTTGCCGATACTATCATTACATCTCAACAATTATATAAAGCACTGGCACAGTTTACAGGTTTAATGATTTCTGCAAATGCTAAATATGATGCTTACATAGCTGGTAAAGAAACCTTTACTCAAGCAGAAAAAAGTGGACTCGTATTGTTTAGAAACAAATGTGCCAATTGCCACAAAGAACCATTGTTTACCGATGATAGCTATCGAAACAATGGCATACAACCTGATACTAATTTGAATGATATGGGTAGAAGCGTTATAACAAAAAATGTAGCAGATAATTTTAAATTTAAAGTACCCAGTTTACGCAATGTAGCCATTACCTTCCCTTACATGCACGATGGAAGACACAATAGATTAAGAGAAGTAATAGACCACTATGCCACACCAACAAAATATAGTACTGCTGCCGATAAATCCCTCTATAAAATTGGACAACTAACAAATAATGAAAAAAAAGACATCATTGCTTTTTTACTAACCCTAACCGATACCAATTTTTTAAACGATAAACGTTTTACAAATCCAAATAATCAGTAAAACAAGGAAAGTATTTTTTGTAAACAAGCTGTAGAATAAAAATTAAGCTGAGGTTGCGTCGCACATGTTTAGCTGAAGAATATCTATTAGGCATTATATTGAAAGTTTCAAGTCTAAGGTTTAATTTTAGAACATTAAACCATCAACAGTCAAACTATTCATCAATGTTCTAATACTTGAAGTGTAATTCATTTTTTCTTATTGGAGTTGATTAGATTTTTACTATACTAAAATGCTTTAATAATTCCGAATTTAAAATTCAACGTTGTCAT
>JAYVRD010000241.1:0-19161 GCA_043776595.1 Chitinophagaceae bacterium
GTAAAAATAAATACAAATTAAAAAGGTAACTATAATGCCACCTATTACAAAAGTGTTGGAGTTGTAGCTATTGAAAAAGCCTTGTATAAAAAAGATATTGATTAATCCAAACAAAACGAAAGTAATAGCAATAGGCTTAATAAGTTTTAGAATAACGGGCGTACCAAGGCCTTTGTAGTACATATACATTGGTACCAGCACCTCAAAATGGTTATGAATATTGAAGAGAAAATAATTTTTTATATCTAAATTTTTTTCGTGCCGTAAGTATGCATAATATGCCCCCAAAGATTCAATTAAAACGGTAAAAGCTAAATAGGGAATAAACCAAAAAAAAGGTGTGCCTTTTAATTTCTTGTAACAAAACAAAGAAATTAGAAAGCACCCAATTTCTAAATAGGAACTTAATGGTAAACTAATTGGCATGATGAAAATTAAGTTTAAGGTTCAAGAGTGCCTCCATTTAATGGATAACTATCTTCATCACCATCTATTGCAACTCCCTGCCCATTTTTTAATGCTTCAATTACAGCAGTAATTCTGTCTTCATCATTACTACCAGATGGATAGCGTGCAAGCCAAACTCTTAATTCATTCGCTCCTAAAGATGCGGCATAGGCAATATAAGAAGTAACAGCTTTTAAATCAAAAGTGATAGATGTTGTTTGGTTTGGTAAACCTTGTTGTTGTAAAAATTGCACAAAAACTTCTTCAAAAATAGCGGCTTGTGCTGGTGCAATGTGAGAAGTAGTAGCCATTATAATATTGGTTTAGTTAGTTTATAATGGGCTAAAGAAAAGTATAACCTTTCATTTAAACAATCGTAAAGTGTGAAGCGGTTGTGCGATTTTTACGAAAGCTTGTATAATTTATTGATAAACAGCTGCTGCTTTGGCTGCAATTTTTCTTTGCTTCCAATTATACCAAGGGTGTGGTAGTATTTTTTTCATAATTGTATCAATACTTCTCATACCAAATAAGTTCCAAACGCCATGTAACTTACCGCCCAAGTCGGTTTGCATTGCACGCAAACTCATAGCAAAGCCACTGTCTAAATACTCCATGTGGTGCCAAAAACCTGCTGGCATAAACAAAGTATCGCCATGCTCTAATATTACTTCGTAGCCTTTAGCTTGCTTTAGTGCAGGAAATTTTTCATAGTCCACTTTGCTTTTTTCTGCATCGTAATAATTACTAAAATCTACCATGCTTAACACTTCAAATGGTTTACGATAAAGTTTAGCCTGTTCCTCATTAGGAAAAAGCAATACTCTTTTTCTTCCAACAAATTGTGTGTGCATGATATGAGACAAATCAATATCGAAGTGCATGTGAGTAATGCTTGTTTGTCCACCTGTAAACAGCATGGGGTATTTTTTTACATACCCTTTCATTAAGTCTTCGGGCCAAGTAAAATCTTTTATTAACTGGGGGGCATGGTCAAAAATATTAAAGAGAAAAATTCGCCAACCTGCTGGCCCAGCACTTACCATATCTATATATTCACCAAATGTTTTGTAATCATCAGCAGTGTTTATGGGTGTGTACGCATCACTTTTTACATTATTATATAAAGCTACTTTTTGATTGCCCACCAATTCTTTAAAGTATGCCCAACTCCATTTATTATATGCTGGCCATTGCTTAGCCAAATCTTTTATTATCAAAGGCTTTTTAATATTATAATAATTTGTTTTAAAATCTTCGGGAGAAATAGTATTTACAACATCAACTGCTTGTAATTGCATGGTAAAAGGTTTAGCTGCAAATGTAACATGAACTTTGTGTTAAGCAATGATAGTTGTAAAGAGCATATTTAAAACTGTTGTACTTACTTTGCGTTTATGCTTTTACATATCCATCCTGATAATCCCAACTCACGCCATATAAAAACAGTGGTAGAATGTTTGTTAGACGGTGGTGTTATTATCTATCCAACAGATACGATATATGGTTTGGGTTGTGATATATTTCAGCATAAGGCCATAGAAAGAGTTGCCAAAATAAAAAATGTAGACTCACAAAAGGCACAACTAAGTTTTGTGTGTTACGATTTGAGTGATTTGAGTAAGTATACAAAATCCATTTCAACTCCTTTATATAGGTTACTAAAAAATTATTTGCCAGGTGCATTTACTTTTATTTTGCCCGCTAGTAAAGAAGTGCCTAAAATTTTGCACAGCAAAAAAAGTACCATTGGCCTGCGTATACCCAATAATAATATTGCAAGAACCATTGTGCAAGAATTAAATCACCCCATTTTATCAGCATCGCTACCAGGAGAAATGGTAGAAGAATTTACCGACCCCGAATTGATGTATGAAAATTTTAGTCATGTGGTAGATATTATAATAGATGGTGGTATTGGTGGTATGATTCCCTCTACAGTTATTGATTGTACAAAAGAACCTTATGAAATAATTAGAGAGGGTGCAGGAGAATGGTTAGAGTAAATATCAAGCACAACACATACAACGCTAAAAAGGTTTCTCAACAGTTTTATTATTGTGTATTTATATTTTAAAATAAAGGAAGTTGCTTGGGTAGAATATTAAAACTCAGTCTATGGTATTGGCATAAGCCAAATTCTTCAATAGCTTTTCTGTGAATTAATGTGCCATAGCCTTTGTTTTGAGCCCAGCCATAGACAGGAAATTCTTTGTGGAGTTGTTGCATGTATTCGTCTCTGTAAGTTTTGGCTAAAATGCTAGCTGCAGCAATGCTGGCAAATTTACCATCGCCTTTTACAATGCAGTAGTGTGGTATTTTTTTATACGGGATAAACCTGTTACCATCAATCAATAAAAGCTGTGGCTGCATTTTTAAAGCATCAATAGCCAAGTGCATGGCTTTAAAGCTTGCTTTTAAAATATTGATACTGTCTATCTCATTATTATCTACCATAGCTACAGCATAGTCTGTAGCATTTTGTTCAATAAAAAGACGAAGCTCGTTTCTATCATTTTCTTTTACTTGCTTGCTATCGTTTAATAATGGATGTTTAAACGCTTTGTGTAAAATAACAGCCGCAGCAAAAACGGGTCCTGCATAGCAACCCCTGCCAGCTTCGTCGCAGCCTGCTTCTAATAATTTAGTTTGATAATAATTTTGTAGCAAATGATATAATTCTCTTCATCAAATATCAAACATCTATTTATACAGCATTACTTTTGTATTTTAATTTTTACAAATGAACAATACATCCTTTATTAGCTACACCAAGTTTTTAGTTGTAATGGTTTTTTTGGTAATTATTGCAGGTGGCGTAGTAAGGATGACGCAAAGTGGCATGGGTTGCCCCGATTGGCCAAAATGTTTTGGTATGTGGATACCACCCACAAATGCAAACCAATTACCTACCGACTTTGAAAAATATTTAAAACAACAGGATATAGACCATACTTTCAATGTATATCATACTTGGATTGAATATGTAAATAGATTATTAGGGGCATTGCTTGGTGTGTTTATTTTAATACACACCGCTTGGGCTTTTAAAAAATATTTTAAAACAAATAGAAAAATAGTTTGGTATTCCATTGGTTTGTTATTAGCTGTAGGCTTTCAAGGCTGGTTGGGTAAAAAAGTGGTAGATGCTAATTTAGCTGTGGTAAAAATTACCACACATATGTTGGTAGCTTTACTTATTGCAGCTATTCCCGTTTATATAATTCATCTTTTAAAAAACAAGGAAGCAATCGCTATTAAACAGCTAAAATGGATAACAACCATCGCTTTGGTACTATTAACTACACAAATCATCTTAGGTACAGAGGTAAGAGAACAAATCGATGTCATTTCAAAATCATTAAACTATCAACAGAGAGAAAAATGGATGCCAAGATTAGATATTTGGTTTATCATTCATCGTAGTTTTTCTTGGTTAGTAGCAGCTGCTGTACTATCTATTTATATAAAGACTAAAAACGTCTTACTTCTAAAAATACAAGCAAGAAATTTGTTTTTCTTAGTGCTAGGGTTAATGGTTTTAGGTGCTGCTATGGCTTGGTATAACATTCCTTTTTACATACAACCTTTACATTTATTGTTATCAAGTATATTGGCTATAGCTTTATTTGCGTTTAAGCTTAAAGTAAAATAAGGATAGCATTGTAAAGCAGCATAGTACACCACTTTCTACTCCTATGTTTTGTAGTACATTGTAGTAATAAATCAACTTGTTAAAACATACCAATGAAAAAATACTTAGTTGGTTTTTGGTTTAGCCTGCCCATACAATTATTCTTTCTTCACTTTAGAAAGTACCAAGTGTTTTTAATATTTTGGTACTTATTATTTGCCACTGTTGGTGGTAATTTTCTACATCCTTTTGGAGCCGATTCATTATTTCTTGCACCCGAATATTTTAATGAAGTGAATGCACTAAGTAGTGCTTTTGTAGGTATGGGTGTAGGCGTATTTATTATGAGCTGGAACATTGCTACGTTTATTTTACATAGTATGCAAATACGGTTTTTGGCTACCACTGCTCAGCCATTTTTAAAATATTGTATCAACAATAGCATTATACCAGTAATTTTTTTAATATACTATTTTTTTAATGCTGTTGATTATAACATGCATAAGGAATTTATGCAAACTGGGCAAATTGTACTGCTAGTAATTGGATTTTTAGGTGGCTTATTTATTGCCATTTTTATTGCATTTGCATATTTTTTTGGTGCAGATAAAACCATTTATTATAGCATGGGTAAAGTAATAAACTCTGCGAATAAACAGTACGAAGATGTTGACCGTAAAAATATTTTGCCAAAAGAAAAACATGCCCTAAGGGTGGATTGGTTTTTGAGTGCTAGGCTTAAACTACGCAAACCAAGAGAAATAAGGCATTATAGCCCAGCTTTTGTAGATGCTATTTTTAAACGCCACCACGTTGCGGCGGTAATTGCTTTTACTATTGCTTTTATTTTTTTAATTGGGATTGGTTTTATTGCCGATGAAAAACTATTTCAAATACCCGCTGCTGCAAGTGTTACAGTTTTTTTTGCTTTATTAATAGCCATGGCAGGTGCATTTTCTACTTTTCTTAAAACATGGAGTATCCCTGTTGTTGTATTTTTATATATGGGTTTAAATTATTTGTACGAGCAAAATATTATCGACCCACGCAACAAAGCCTGTGGTTTAAATTATCAAAACAAAAATGAAAGACCCATTTACGATAAAGAGCACATTCTTGCTTTAGCAAGCAATGCTAACATGCAAGCCGATAAGCAAAATTTCATCAAAAGATTAGATGCTTGGAAGGCAAACCAAAAAGAAGCAAAGCCAGCACTATATATCATTAATACTAGTGGTGGTGGCTTGCGTAGTGCCAACTTTACTTTTAATACTTTACAACGCTTAGATAGTCTCATGGGCGGCCAACTCATGAAAAGAACAATACTTATCAATGGGGCCTCTGGTGGGTTATTGGGTGCTGCATACTATAGAGAGTTGTATTTGCAACAGCAAACAAAAAACAAAACCATCAATTTACAAAACAGTCAATATGTAAACGATGTTTCTAAAGATTTACTCAACCCACTATTCTCCTCTTTTGTAAGTAGAGATATAATTGGACCTGTGCAAAAATTTAAAGTAGGTGGTTATGAATATGTAAAAGATAGAGGTTATGCTTTTGAGCAAAAGTTTAATGAAAATACTCACGGTATTCTAAATAAAAGTTTGCAAGATTACAGAGCTGTAGAAGATAATGCCACCATACCTACTTTATTTTTTAACGCTGTTATCTCTCGTGATGGACGAAAGATGATTATGTGTACACAGCCAGTAAGATTTCTAATGAAACAAATGCCCGACAGCAACAAAGTAACTGTACAAGATGCAGATGCAGTTGACTTCAACTCTTTTTTTGAAAAACAAAATGCGGGTAATGTTAGCATTCTTACTGCTTTGCGTATGAATGCCACTTTCCCCTATGTGCTACCCAATGTGTGGCTACCCACCAACCCAGTTATAGATGTAATGGATGCCGGGCTAAGAGATAATTTTGGACAAGAAACAGCCTTGCGTTTTATAAATGTATTTAGAGATTGGCTTAAGGAAAATACAAGCAAAGTAGTGTTACTACAAATAAGAGATAGAAGCATGGGCGATTGGGATAAACCTTATGAAAGTAAAAGCTTAATTGGCTTATATACACATCCTGCATTTTTATTACAAAACAATTGGTACAAGCTGCAAGATTTTTATCAACGAGACCAATTAGAATACCTCAGTGAAATTTATGGTAGTAATTTTAAAAGAATTTGCTTTCAATATACCGCCACTACCAAAGATGCTGCTGCTAGTTTAAACTTTCATTTAACGGGTAGAGAAAAAAAAGAAATTGCTGCAGCACTTACTAATGAAGATAATAAAAAAGCATTTGAAGAAGTAAGGAGACTAAAGTAATATTTATAGATTTTTTCTAATAGAGGTTAGTTTTGTGGGGGGGGGGGATTTTCTTTTTACATATTCCTCATGTATAAAATCTTCTATGGTTTTATTAATATTTAATAGTTCGTGTATTTCAATATTTAGTATTGTGCATAATGGCACTAAATGCTTTTTTAAACCAAGGTCGGTAACGGCATTTTCTATATACTGATATCCTTTTACCGATTCAAAGCCCAGTTTTTCTGCCATGTATTTTTGGGTAAGTTTTCGGTGTATTCGTAGCTCTTTAATTTTGTAAGCTACCTCTCTAAGTGTATTCATTAGGTTTATTTTAAACAAACTTAATGGATACAAACAAATCAAACAACGGGAAAAATCACAAAAGTTGGGGGGATTTTACTAAGACATTTTTCTTCGCCTAAAGCTACTTACAGAATTTGGTGTATTACAAATAACCGTAAACCTTTAAATATCAAATCTCGGTACCAGTTTTTTGACAAGGAATATCCCTATGCCTTAGATAGCTTGAAAGAGTATTTTAAAGAGAGGGAGTAAATAAAAATTTATAAAATGAAAAAGACCTTATTTCTGTTTCTAATCTTGTGTAGTTCCTCATTAATACAAGCTGAGCAACTACAAAATATTTCTCGAAGTACTTCAAATATTAAGCCCCTCTCACTAACACCTCCCATTTACACAAGCACTTGGGAAACTTGGTATGGATGTACAGTAAGTTTAACAATTTATCAAAACTCGCCAACCGACTTTTATTATTTTGCAAGTGCCTCTTGTGGAGGTACTTTTCATAGCATGAATGGTTGGATTCGATTACCACATGAATCACCTTCTAGCATAGAAGCTAGAAGCCATGAGTATTCTAATGATTTTGACCATGAATTTTTTGTAGCGAATGGGGGGGAGGAAGATATTGATGAAAAATTAGACGAGATCTTTAGTACTCTTGAATTTTAATTTTTTAAAAGGCTGTCTCACATTAGACGGTGTCCATTTTATTAGTATAAGAGACATTAGTTCTTGAATATTTTATAACTTATGGCATCATTTTGAAATGAGACAGCCTTTTTATTTTAAACTTGATAATTAACTTGACTTATATGCAAAGAAAGTACTTGTTTATTTTTTCTTTAGTAATAATAACTAACTTAAAATCACAAACAATTGATTACAGTAGTGGGAATATTTTATATGAATATGAGAAAAAATACAAAACTTCCGATTTGCTTCCTAACATTCCGTTAAATAATCAAGATAATTTTATTGTAAGTAAAAGCTACCGATTGGGTTGTTTCTCGGACTCAATATACTTAGCGAAAGTTAGTACAGAAAAAAGCATTAAAGATTCATTATGGACAGGTCGTTATAGTTTAATAATGCCCTATAGTAATTTTTTGTATAGACACTATTCGTATAAAAATAAATCATCTTTTTTAAAAGATACACTGTCAGTTAATGCAATTCTAAGTCCTACGGGGAAAAAAGAAACTATTTTAAATTTCGTTTGCGACGAAATTTCAATTAACGATAATGGTAGAATCCATTTAGCATATGTATCACAAAGTTTACCATCAATCATTAATCCTTTTAAGTATAGAGGTATTAAAGGAGGGATTTTAAAATTTGTTTCTTTTTATGGCGAAACTTATACGGCAAAGAGAATAGAGTTTCTTTCGCATAAAAGGTTAATGAATAGAATACAATTAGAACTTAATAACAGCCCTTTAATAATTTCAGAGAAAAATAATTTTGCCCTAAACATAAAGCCTATTACATCAATTGAAGAAGGGGTAAGCTTATTTGAAAAAGAGATTAATAATTCTAAGATTTTAATCTTTTTTGATGCTACTCATATTTTCAATGAAACATCAGACCTTAAAAAAATGCTTACTCCAATCGGTTTTGAGTCTAATAAATCAACTATAGAAACAAACAATTTTATACGTGTCGAAAATCTTTGTGAGTATGTATCTTCAATCAAGGATACGCTTAGTGATATTATCATATTCACTAATGAAAATACAGGCTTACTCCGTTATTTCATACCTGAAATTTTTTTCTGTAAAAGAAAAACTAATATTATTAACTATACAGATGGAATTGCACAAAAAATAAATTTTACAATCTTCCCTGCAATAATTTGCACAGATAAAAACGGGAATATAATCTATACAAAAAACTTCTTTTTAGATAATACAGATTTTATTAAAACGTTAAACGAGTTGTAATAAAGTACAATAAGATTATTAACCCTGCACCAACTCAAAACAATCCTTCAAAATTTCAATTTTAAACTCGGTAGCCGTTTCTTTTGGTTCACCATCTATATGCAAGGGTGCATGTTTTAGATTTTTAATTATCAACGAAGGTGTTTGAAAATACAAGATATTTTTTCGAGTAGTATCTTCTACCAATTGTTGTAGTTTATTATTACCCCGTATTTGCCTTAATACCGCAAATGGCAGTTTGGCTTTGTTCATTTTTTGTACTATTACAATGTCTAGTAAGCCATCGTTTAAACTTGCCTTTGGGGCAATGGTTACATTATTACCAAACTGATTGCTATTGGCTATACTTATAAAAAAAGCATCGCTAAAAAAAGAAAACCCATCTACTATTACTTCAAACTGATAAGGCTGTGCTTTAAAAAATTGTATGATACTTTGCTGTGTATACGTTAATAAACCTCTGGTAGCTTTGGTAGCAAATTCATGGGCTACTTTGGCATCAAAGCCAATACCACTAAGCATACAAGAAAACTGTTTGTTTATTAAAAAGGCATCTGTTTTTTTGGCTTCGCCAGTAAATAATAATTGTAATGCTTCTTTTGGTTTTACTGGTATGCCAGCAGCTCTTGCCAAACCATTACCACTACCCACAGGTATAATTCCAAATTGTATGGGTTCGTTTTTCAATGCATTTACTACTTGGTTTACCGTACCATCGCCACCTACCATTACTACATCAGTTACTCTTTCGGCAGCTATTTTTTCTTTTAAAAAATCGTAGTTACCTACAGCATTAGTAGGTACAATTTCAAAAGCTGCTTGGTGTTCTTTACAAGCGGCTTCTATTAGAGGTAGCAATACTTCTTTTTTAGTAGTGCCAGATATAGGGTTAATTAAAAAAACGATTTTTCTTTTCATCTTTCTTTCCATTCTGCCGTAAACAAAATCATTCTTCTCACTCTAATGGTGGCTGCTACATTGGGATCGTTTGGGAAGGAGTAGGTATACAACGAAAACTTTTTCTTCTTGGTGATGGCTTTCAATTTTCTCAAATCAAAACTTATTGTTCCGTTTAGTGCCTTAATAGATGTATCAATTAAAATCTGGCTGTTTTCATCCATCACCAAAAAATGACGCTTCCAGTTTTTAGTGAAATTTCCATCTTTATAAACAATTTTTAAAAAGCCAATAGCATTTGTTGGTAAACTAATAAATGTGTCTTTATCAGTAACGCCAGCAGCAATTTTTTTTGTGGTAATAAATAACTCCCACTTTTGATTGTTTTGTGCAATGGATAAAAAGGGAAGTATAAAAATTAGGAGAAGAAATTTTTTCATTTGGTAATAATTCTTTGCTAAGGTATTTTGTTGTACTGTTCATTACAACAGTTTACCATTTGATTAACGCACTTGCCCAAGTAAATCCACTGCCAAATGCTGCTAAGCAAACCAAGTCTCCTTCTTTTATTTTGCCTTGTTCGTATGCCTCACATAAAGCAATAGGCACACTTGCAGCTGTAGTATTGCCATACTTTTGAATGTTGTTATGTACTTGCTCATCTTTTAAACCCAATTTTTGCTGCACATACTGGGCTATACGCAAGTTGGCTTGGTGAGGAATGAGCATATCAATATCAACAGGCTTATACCCATTTGCGTTTAAAGCTTCTACTATTACTTCAGGAAATTTTATCACTGCTTTTTTAAACACACTAGGTCCATCCATGTAGGGAAAATTTTGTGCATTATCAATCATCTTGTGGCTCATAAACATCTGCCCCATTTCTGCATCATCAAAATCTGCTACTTTTTGGTTCATCCAATAATTGGCGTGTGTGCCTGGGTTGTACATGGCTAAAATTTCAGCACTTTCTCCATCACTGTGTAAGTGTGTACTTAGTATGCCACGGTTAGCATCTTCTGTTGGTTGTAGTATCACAGCACCTGCACCATCACCAAAAATTACACTTACATTTCTGCCACGTGTACTAAAGTCCAATCCAAAACTGTGCTTCTCACTACCTATTACCAAAATATTTTTGTACATACCGGTTTTAATAAACTGATCGGCTACGCTTAAAGCATATACAAAACCACTGCATTGATTTCTTATGTCAAGTGCACCAATTTCTTTCATCTTCATGGCACGCTGTACCAATACACCACAACCAGGAAAGTAATAATCGGGAGAAAGTGTAGCAAAAATGATAAAGTCAACATCTTGTGGAGTAATACCTGCTCGTTCAATAGCAATGGTAGCTGCTGCTACGCCCATAGTAGTAGTTGTTTCTTGGGTACGGTGGGCGTACCTCCTTTCCTTGATACCAGTACGTTCTTGTATCCAATCATCATTGGTATCCATAAAAGCTTTGAGATCGTTGTTTGTAAATACATTTTCAGGAACGTACATTCCTATTCCTGCAATTTTACTTTTGGGCATAGCAAGCATTTTAATAGCTGGTAAATGTAATGATTGGGAACAAAAAGCCCAATTATGACAATTTTTGTCAAAGAGGCAACCTATTAAATCTTATATTCGTTCATAGCTTTCAACCTTTATATTAAACTAAAATTATTTCTGCATGAAAAAAATCTACTCTTTATTGTTTTTGGTTTTTGCAACCATAACATTTACCAATGCTGCTACCATTATTATTAGCGTAACTAGCAATCAATTTAGCCCATCAAACCCAACTGTTGTAGTGGGAGATATTGTACGCTTTAGCTTTGTATCTGGCTTTCACAACGCCACATCTAGTGGTGTAACAAACCCAGTACCTGCTGGTGCAGCAGACATTAATAGTGGTGCTCCATCTGGTATCAACCCTCGCACTTACGATTATACAGTTACAAAAGCGGGCAACTACAAATACATTTGTGAAGTGCATGCCGATGCTGCAAGTTTTACTGGCATGGTAGCTACATTTACAGCAACGCCTCCTTTGCCAGTTTCGTTTAAAGATTTTTTAATAACAGCTAACGCAGAAAAAAAACCAGCCGTTACTTGGAGTACCATAACTGAACAAAATGTTGACCATTTTACTATTCGCCGCAGTTACGATGGTTTTAAGTTTGAAGATATTGCTACTATAACCGCAGCAGGAAATTCTACTACCGAAAAAAATTATAGCTCGGTAGATAATACCATTTCTTCAAAAAACAAATATGTGTATTACTCAATTGCTGTTGTAGATAAAGATGGTAAAACAACTTATAGTCCTACAAAAAGCTATAAAAATCTATTGGCAATATCTAAGTTAATTATGAGTGTTAGTCCAAACCCTATTAGCCGCCCTGGGCAATTGATGATACAGTTTAATGCCGAAAAGGATGGTGAGTTGCAAGTAAAAATTTATAACGCTAATGGCAAGTTAGTGGCTACCAATAAAATGAGTGCTAATACAGGCTTAAACAATGGACATGTTCATGTATGCGATTTGAGTGCTGGCACTTATACCTTACAATTTACTTTAGACGGTGTAAAAGAAACCAAAAAAGTGGTGGTTCATTAAACCGTATTATGTTTTTATAGTAAACCATTTGCCTTCTGGCAAATGGTTTTTTTGTTCCTTTAATACCAGCAAAAGCAGTTTCAACTTGCTACATTAACATAGTGGATTGTTTTTTGTGAATAATTAATGTGCGGCTAAGGTTTATTTAAGCAGCACTCCATTAAACCTTTTACTATTTTACAGTCAATAACCCATTATGCTTACACAACAATTAACCCAACCCATTTATCGTGTACTAAGTTCACACGGTTTTGGCGAAGTAAGAGAAGATACAGCTTCGCTTGCTAAAGCTTTTTTTGCTAAGAAAAATTTTAAAATTGGCGATGTATTACACCAATTTGATGCTGCCGCTATTTTAAAAAAGCCTACGTACCTAACTGTACAAATTAGCGAAGATGAACACATACATCTTAAGCCAGAATTTCTGCAATACATCAATCATAGTTGCGAACCGAATGTATTTTTTAACACTACCATTATGCAGCTAGAATGCATAGAACCTATAAAAGCTGGCGATGAATTAGGGTTCTTCTATCCATCTACAGAGTGGGATATGTCTCAACCGTTTGAATGTTTATGTGGTACTAAAAGTTGTATCCAGATAATTCAAGGTGCACAACATTTAAGTAGTGATATACGTGCTAAGTTTAGATTTACAGATTTTATAATGTCGATGTTTAATAAATAGTAAGCCCTAAGCAAACCACCAACTGCATGAACATTTCTTTTACCAATATTAAAGTTTGGGTATTAGCACCACACTTGGTTACCAAAGATGCTAATATAGATTACTACTACGATTTTTCTCAAAGCATTGCCGAGTACACTAAAACATTTGCTGAGTTAAATATTGAGTGGCAATGGCAACCTGTAACTACAGCTGATTACAAAACAGTGATTGACACAATTGCTCTAGAAAAAATTGCTGCTACTAAAACACCAATTGTTTTTAATTTGTGTGACGGAGATGAAGTAAACGGCACACCCGGCATTTCTGTAATTAAATATTTAGAAGAAAGGCAATTGCTATATACTGGTTCCGATGAATACTTTTACGATATTACTACCAGCAAGCTACCCATGAAGAAGGCTTTTGATGCAGCTAATGTAGCAACTCCAGCATGGACTGCCATCAACACAAAAGAACAAAAACTAGATGACCTTTTTGCTACACTTGGCAAACCCATTATTGTAAAACCTGCTGTAAGTGGGGGTAGCATGGGTGTAAGTATAAAAAATGTGGTACAAAACAATGAGGAACTACAGCAACAAGTACACAAAATGTTTGATGGCTACCGTGGCTGGCAGTTAACAACTGATGGTATTATTGCCGAAGCCTTTATTGATGGTCCGGAGTTTACCGTTTTGATTGTTGGCAGTTATAACCAACCAGAAACTGCAAAAATTTATATACCCGTAGAAAGGGTTTTTCATCCATCGTTACCAGCAACAGAAAAATTTTTATCGTTTGATAGGCTTTGGGAAGTTTATGAGGAAGAAACACCCATGCCCAATGAAGAAAATTTTTATGAGTACACTACACCCAATTCAACTTTGCACCAACAAATACAACAACTTAGTTGGAATGCTTATAAAGCATGCAAAGGCATGGGCTATACAAGGGTAGATATACGTATGGATGCAGCCACAGGCAAAATGTATGTACTAGAAGTAAACGCCCAATGTGGCTTGAGTGAAGATGAAAACTTTACCTCAATTGGTGCTATACTTAGGGTGAGTGGTAAAACATTTACCCAATTGGTTAGCGAAATTTTAGAAGATTCTTTAACTAGAAATATTGATAAGCAAACAGCAGCCCAACTCTCTTCTACCAAAAGAAAAGTTGCCTAATCGTTTGTCTTCACTCATTTGTCCTGCATCTTTGAATGGCAGGATTTTTTATTTTAATTCGTGCTATGAAAATTTGTGTACTACAACCCGATTACTCAACTTCTGCAGTAGACTATCAATATTACGATCCACCGAGAGAGTTGGCCATTTTGATACCTGAGCATGAGGTACATAATATTTTTTTAAACAAACTTACCACCTACAAGCAACTAAAAACTTTAAGCAAGCAAGGTTATGATTTGTTCATTAATTTATGCGAAGGCTATTTAGAATGGGAAGTACCAAGCATAGATGTTATTTATACTTTAGAATTACTCAACTTGCCTTATACTGGTCCATCAACGTTATTGTACGACCCCACTAAAGAGCTAATGAAATATGTAGCGTATTGCGAAGGCGTAAATACGCCAGCATATGTTTTAATAGAAAAGCAAACCGATGTAGAAGAAGCTTGCAAGCAACTTCAATTTCCTTTGTTTGTAAAGCCTGCAAAAGCTGGCGATAGTTTGGGTATTGATGAACAATCTTTAGTAAACACAAAAGAAGATTTGCAACAAAAAGTTGAAGCTATACTTGCCGAGTATGGAGAGTTGTTGGTAGAAGAATACATTGCTGGTAGAGAATTTACTGTGTTGGTAGTTGCAAATGCTGATGGCAAAACGTCAACAGCGTTTAAGCCAGTGGAGTTTATTTTCCCCGAAGGAAATAAGTTTAAGACCTACGCTTTAAAAACCTCTGAGCTACATCCCAACGCTAATATTGCTGTAGCTGATGATACTTTAGACAATCAATTACGCCAAGCAGCCCAACGCATATTTTCAACTTTTAATGGTGTAGGCTATGCTAGGTTAGATTTTAGAATGAATGAAAAGGGGGTATTATATTTTTTAGAAATCAATTTTACTTGTTCTGTTTTTTATAAAGATGGGTACGAAGGAAGTGCAGACTATATTTTAAAACACGATGGTATTGGGCAGCGTGGTTTTTTACTACAAATTATTGCCGAAGGCTTGGCAAGACACCAACGTAAGCAAAAAAAATATGTAGTAAAAGGCAATGCCATTGCTGGATATGGTATTTATGCCACAACCAACATAGCACAAGGCGACATTATTTTTAAAGGCGAAGAACTTGCTCAACGCATTGTAACGAAAAATTTTGTTGATGAAAATTGGGATGAAACCGAACAAGAAAATTTTCGCAGATATGCCTACCCCATAAGTCCCAATGTTTTTATTTTATGGAGCAATAACCCAGCCGATTGGGCACCACAAAACCATAGTTGCAATGCCAATACTGGCTATAAAGGATTAAACGTAATAGCCCTAGCTGCAATAAAAAGTGGTGATGAACTAACCCTTGATTACGCCAACTTTTTAGACGAAACCGCCCAACCTTTTGCCTGCCAATGCGGTAGCCCCAACTGTAGAAAAATAATTTCAGGTAAAGTGGGGAATATTGTTTTGTAATACATTTTGGTTACCAGCTTTGTTGGTACTATTAAGCTACAGTCGCGTCGCACACTTGTACTGTAGATATATTAAGGAGCAATAAACACGCTAGCATCAGCTTGTACAAAAAAATTACTCAATGTTTGTGAGGATAACAATAAAAGCTATGCACAAATTTCTTCCTTCAAAATTTAAAAAATAAAAGACCTTACATGAATGTAGGCAAGCTCAATACATATCCATAGCTAAACATGTGCGACGCAACCGAAGCTTCATAGCACTACAAAAGACCACTTAAAAAATATCACAAAACATTATGCAAGGCAAAATAAAATGCTGTGCTTATCTTTAAATAAGTAAAACAAAAAGCATGAAAGTAATTTCTTTAAATGTTGGTAAAACACAAACCATTCAATATAAAAACACAACCACCAAAACGGCCATTTTTAAATATCCTGTAAACGAACCTCTTCAAATTTCTTTTTTGCAAATTGCAGGAGACCAACAAGCCGACCCTCGTTATCATGGTGGCGAAACAAAAGCTGTGTATGCTTACGATAGTACTTACTACCAACATTGGCAGCAAATACTGCCTAGAGAAGATTGGGGTTTTGGTATGTTTGGCGAAAACCTAACCACAGAAGGCTTACTAGATAATGAAGTACGCATTGGTAACATTTATAAAATTGGTAGTACCATATTACAAGCTATGCAGCCACGTTTTCCTTGCAGTAAATTAAATGTGCGTTTTAATTTGCCTGCTATGGTAAAGCTTTTTCGCCAGGAAAAAAGAAATGGTATTTACTTTAAGGTATTAGAAGAAGGAGCAATAAAAACTGGAGATGTAATTGAACTAATGGAAACATCTCCATACAACATTACTATAACCGATGTGGTTACTTGTTACAATACAAAAGGCAAAGACCAACAATTACTCAGCAGCATTTTAGCTATACCTTACTTACCTAAAAACTTAAAAAAAGAGTTAGAAACATTTATAGTTGTTCCAACGTTGTGGTAGAAATAATGATTGGCCTTTGAATGTTGAAGAAATCTATAACTTGTTCTACTAGTCCTTCTCTAACAACAATAATAATGTGGCTTATTGGGTTTAATAATAATTGAGTACATGCTTTATACAAGCCAAGTCCATTTAGTTCTAATGGTCCAATTTCATCTACAATTACATAAGTATTATTTGCTTTTTCGATAATGGAATTTGCTATTGCAAAAGCTGCAGCACTAAAAACAAACCTACCAATTTTTACAACTTCAGTTTCTTCTTCCATTGCTTCCATAGCAAATGTTTCTTGCGTTGCCACATTTACAAAAAAGCGTTTACCGTTTATAATTGGGGTTACTATACCACTTACATGGGTTTGGTTTACACACCAATTTTGAAGGGCTGTTGTTTTGCCAGTTTGTACAGCCCCTGTAAGTATGTACACCTTATGCTGCATAGATAATATTTACAGTTAGCATTTTACAAAACAATATGATCCGTTTATAGCCCTTAGCTGTGGCTGATAAGTTCCAGCTTTGTTGTACTAAATATTTAATAGATGGAAGCACTTTGTTTACTTGCTGTATTACTGTTTGCTGCTGGTCTTGTTTTTTTTGTAACCAATATTGTAGTAGTTTACTTAACAGTGGGCTTAGTAATAAATACCAACCCAAGACTATTAAAACACTTCGCATAAAAATTTGCAAAGCAATATTAGAGGGTAGTATGGGCTTGCCAATTGCAAAAAAAGATTGAAGGTAAAAGGCAATTAATATTATCCATAGTATTATTAAACCGAGTCTTCTTTTTTTTCTATTGTTTATTTTAGTGGATGTTGTTGTTTCTATATTGTTGTTTATGGCTATTGTTATCGTATCCATTTTCCATTGATTTATTTTTTTAGGTAATATCCCTGCAAACCAACCAATTAAAATAGCTGCAATTAGGTGTAGTAAAACATAGCCGGCAGCAAAATAAAAACTGTAACTGGTTATTGTTTTTTCGCCAGTAAGCTTGCTTACATATTCATCAATGGCTTTCCAAAAGCTTATACCCGATATGATAGTTAGCACTAAAATTCTTTGTAAGGCACTTTCTACCAAAGCAAATATTGCTAGCAGCATGCAAGAAAGTTTAAATAATTTTTTATACGAAAAAAGCAATTCGCCCAACAAGCCTTGAAAGAACACAGCAATGTATGCAGGAGGTGGACTATGTGGGCTTAACATCATTTTAAAAATAGCAACCACTATGGTTGCTTTAATGATGGCGGCTTTTGTTGGTACATAAAACCCAATTAAACAAATACAAATAACAGCAGCACTTCCAACCAATAAACCACTTACTGGCAGTTTAAATCCATGAATTATTCCCCCCAACATAGCTTCACACAAAACCCATAAAGCAATAAGCCGATAATAAATAGTATTGGTAATGGTGTTTGCTTTCATTTGGTTTGCCCTAACTTTATCTGTTAATGATAAAACGAAAATAATTTGCTGCAATTTATTCTTAATAATAAAGAAATAAAAACCGATATGCCAAAAGGTATGTTGGTTTTAGATTTTGTGCGGTATCACAAAAACTTAATGGGAACAAAAATTGGCTGCCGTGAAGGAGATTGTGGTGCTTGTACTGTTTTAATTGGCGAAATAAAAAACAGCCAACTGCATTATAGAAGTGCTACTAGCTGCCTTACACCCATTGGAAATATACATGGCAAGCATATAGTAACTATTGAGGGTATTAATTTTGAAAACGAATTGAACCCTGTGCAGCAAGCTATGAAAGAAGAGAGTGCTACACAATGTGGTTTTTGTACACCTGGGTTTGTAATGAGTTTAGCTGGCTTTTGTTTAAGTGATACAGTACCAACAAATGAAAATGTAATTGCTGCTATCGATGGAAATATTTGCAGATGCACTGGTTATAAATCTATAGAACGTGCTGCCATAAAAGTAGCAACCTTATTACAAAAAAAAGGCAATGAAGAAGCCATAACATTTGTAACACAACAAAAAATATTACCCCAATATTTTTTAACTATAAAAGAAAGATTACAAAACATAAACCCTGCAAGCAATAATAATCCATCGCAGGTTTTTGTAGGTGGTGGTACAGATTTATATGTACAAAAGCATGAGGAAATGGTGTATGCGGATGCCACCTTGTTGTTTAACCAAAAAGTTTTAAATGGCATTACCCAAAAGAGAAATCAGTGTATTTTGGGTGCTGCTGCTACCGTAACGGATTTAGCAGAAAGTAACATCATACAACAGCATTTTCCTGAGTTGAAGAAGTATATCAAACTCATTTCATCTACACCTATAAGAAATATTGCCACTATTGCTGGCAACTTCATCAATGCTTCTCCTATTGGAGATTTAACGATTTTCTTTTTGGCTTTAGATGCACAATTGGTTTTTAGTGATGGAGTTAATAAAAGAACCCTTGCACTAAGAAAATTATACAAAGGCTATAAACAGCTTGATAAAAAGCCTGAAGAATTTATTGAACAAATAAGTTTTGAGCTACCTACTGCAAATACAAAATTCAATTTTGAGAAGGTTTGTAAGCGTACACATTTAGATATTGCAAGTGTAAACACAGCCATTAAATTAGAAGTAACAGATGGGGTAATTGTACAAGCAAGTATATCTGCTGGTGGCGTTGGACCAATACCAACTTACTTACAAAAAG
>JAYVRD010000242.1:0-4917 GCA_043776595.1 Chitinophagaceae bacterium
GCTAACCATTATGGGACAAGCCATTGGTATGGCTTTAAGAGGATTAAGACCTATTGCCGAAATTCAATATTTAGATTATTTAGTATATGGATTACAACCCTTAACAGATGATGTAGCCACATTACATTTTAGAACCGTTGGTCAGCAAAGTTGCCCAGTTATTATTCGCACACGTGGCCATAGGTTGGAGGGCATTTGGCATAGTGGTAGCCCCATGGGTATGATGATAAACGCCCTACGTGGCATGTACATTTGTGTACCACGAAACATGGTACAAGCTGTAGGCATGTACAATACTTTGCTAAAAGGAAACGACCCTGGTATAGTGGTAGAATGTTTAAACGGCTACCGACTTAAAGAAAAAATGCCTGCCAATTTACTTGAATACACCGTGCCCTTTGGCGTACCAGAAATTATTAAAGAAGGTACAGACATTACCATTGTGTCTTATGGTTCTACCTTACGAGTTATTGAAGATGCAGCCCAACGTTTAGAAAAAGAAAACATAAGTTGCGAAATTGTTGATGTACAAACTTTATTGCCATTCGATATTCATCATGTTATACTTGAATCGCTAAAGAAAACAAACCGTATTGTGTTTGTAGATGAAGATGTGCCAGGTGGTGCTACTGCCTACATGTTTACCAAGGTTATGGAGGAACAAGGTGGTTATAAATGGTTAGATGTTGCACCACGAACCATTGCAGCCAAAGCACACCGTCCAAGCTATGGTAGCGATGGTGATTATTTTTCTAAACCAAATGCTGAGGAAATTGTTAGTATAATTAGAAAAATGATGAACGAATAACATGAAAAGCATACTTAACCAATTAGCCTACTACCTTTTCTTAAAAAAAAGAGATCCTAACGAGCCACGCACAGCATGGATGAAATACATGCACGGCATGAACCGTATTTCGCTGCTGATGTTTTTAATAGCATTGTTGGTAATTCTTTTTAAACTATTTATACTGCCATTGATTAGGAAATAAAAACCTATTGGGCTTTGTTGATTTTTTTGAAGTCAGCTATGGAATATTTTAACCAAGCTCTTCACTTTATTCGGAATAACACAAGAAAGCTACACACTAAAACTTGTACCACAACCACAGGTTTTACTGGCATTGGGGTTGCTAAATGTAAAGCCTCTACTATTCAATCCACCTTGCCAATCTATTTCCATTCCAAACAAATACAAGCCGTGACTTTTATTCATTAAAAAACGGATGCCATCAATTTCATGTGTTTCATCATCTGCAGTGGCATCATCAAAACCCAACACATAAGTCATACCACTACAACCACCACCCTTCACTCCTACTCTTAGCTTTTTGGTGGCATCAAAATCTTCGGCATTCATTAACCTTGTAATTTCATCAACGGCAGATGGCGTAAATGTTACTGGTGCTGTTGTTGTAATTTCCATATCAAACTATTTTAGCAAAAATAAATCATTACAAGTAATCGTGTGGCTCTACATCTTTCGATAAGGGGAATTAACAAGGCTTTGATTGTTGAAGATTATATTTGCACAAATTAAATTAATGGATACAACAACAATCGTCATATTTATTATTATAGCTGTATTACTAGGCAGTTACATAGTCTATTTATTTTGGTTTCAGCCTAAAAAAATCAATACACCAAACCCTACAAATAATAACACAGCTGCCTACAACATACAGCTACAAGCCTACGAGCGTTTGGCATTATTGGTAGAAAGGATTGCTTTGCCTAATGTAATTGCAAGACTTAACCAAAGTGGTATTGGTGCAAGAGATATGCAGCTAATACTAACCCAAAGTATACGCCAAGAGTTTGAACACAATATTACTCAACAAATTTATGTAAGCTCCGATGCTTGGACGGCAGTTAAAAACTTAAAAGAGCAAAACATGCTTGTCATTAACCAGCTAGCTAGCTCATTGCCAGCCAATGCTACTGGTTTAGATTTAAACAAACTATTGCTACAATTTTTAATGACCGATAAAAAAGGAACCTTGCATGAAGTAGTAAGCGAAGTAATAAGCTACGAAGCCAAGAAATTATTTTAGTATTTTTTTTGTAGCCAACTGTAGTACATCTATTAAGCAGCGGTTGCGTCGCACACTGCAACTTAAGAATATGAATGGGGCTTTTATCGAAGCGTAAATTTTTACCACAAAGAGCAAGTAGGTTTTCGCAAAGCATACAAAGTGTTTATGAATTTTTAGTTTTTACTTTGTGGTAAGAAAAGTTGAATAAAGAACAAACCCTTGAAGGGTGCGACGCAACGAAGATGCCATGAAAAACTAAAGCCGATAACCAAAATAAAAAAACTGACTTGCCATGAATGAGAATAAAAAAATAACGGACAGCGGAATAGAAATTCAAGAAGTTTACACACCATCAACTACCAACTATCAACCACCAACAGAGTTGCCTGGTCAGTTTCCATTTACACGTGGTGTGCAACCAGATATGTACAGAGGCAAGCTGTGGACGATGAGGCAATATGCAGGTTTTAGTACTGCTGAAGAAAGTAATAAAAGGTATCATTATTTATTATCGCAAGGCGTTAGTGGTTTAAGTGTAGCATTTGATTTGCCCACACAAATTGGCTACGATAGCAGCCACGATTTATCTGAAGGTGAAGTAGGCAAAGTAGGCGTAGCCATTGATAGTATTGAAGATATGGAACTACTATTTGCTGGTATAGAATTAGAAAAAGTTTCTACCTCTATGACAATTAATGCAACTGGTTTTATACTACTTGCATTTTATGTAGCCATTGCAAAAAAGCAAGGAACAGATTTAAAAAAGATTTCGGGAACTATACAAAACGATATTTTAAAAGAGTACGCAGCAAGGGGAACGTATATCTATCCTCCCAAACCATCGATGCGTATTATAACAGATATTTTTGAATGGTGTGCTAAAGAGTTACCCAAGTGGAATACCATTTCTATTTCTGGCTACCATATACGTGAAGCAGGCAGTACGGCCGTACAAGAAATTGCTTTTACACTAAGTAATGGTAAAGCTTATGTAAAAGCTGCCTTAGATAAAGGCATGGATATAAATGTGTTTGGCAAACGCCTTTCGTTCTTTTTTAATGCACACAATAATTTGTTTGAAGAGATAGCCAAATTTAGAGCAGCACGCAAAATGTGGGCTATCATGATGAAAGACTTGGGAGCTACCGATGAAAAAGCCATGATGCTTCGCTTTCATACACAAACAGGTGGTGCTACATTAACAGCACAACAACCGCTTAATAATATTTGCAGGGTAACCATACAAACTTTAGCTGCTGCATTAGGTGGTACACAAAGCCTACACACCAATGGCTACGATGAAGCTTTGAGCCTACCAACAGAAGAAGCTGCACGTATAGCATTGCGTACACAACAAGTAGTAGCTTTTGAAAGTGGCGTTGCCGATACTGTAGACCCACTTGCTGGAAGTTATTTTGTAGAAAGCCTAACCAACGAAGTAGAACAAAAAGCATGGGAACTGGTAAATAAAATTGATGCAATGGGAGGTAGTGTTAGTGCTATAGAAGCTGGTTTTATGCAAGATGAAATTGCAAAAAGTGCTTATGAATATCAACGAAATATTGAAAATGGTAGCAAAATAATTGTTGGTGTAAATAAGTTTACAATAGATAAAGAAATACCAATACCAGGTTTTAAAATTGATGACAGCATTAGAACCTTACAAATAGAAAAACTAAATTTACTTAAAAGCAAAAGAGATGCTAGTAAAGTAAACGAATGTTTAGTTGCCATAAAAAATGCAACTACAAATGGCAATAATTTAATGCCATTTGTAATAGATGCTGTAGAAAATTATTGCACATTGGGCGAAATAAGCGATTGCCTTAGAAATATTTTTGGAGAGTATAAATAGCTTTATATGTTTAGACAATGTAAACAAATATTTTATGATGTTTGTTTGTATATAAAAACTGCTTGGGCATAATATTCAATTTTCGCTAAATCACTTTTACTTATTTTCTGGCAGTTTTGTAAGCGTTTATTAAACCATTGGTAGATGAATCGTGTAAAAAAACTTTGTCTTCGTTTTCTAACTCTGGTAAAATGTTGTTGGCTAATTGTTTGCCTAACTCTACACCCCATTGGTCAAAACTGTAAATATTCCAGATAACACCTTGAACAAAAATTTTGTGTTCGTATAAAGCTATTAAGCTACCCAATGTGTAAGGTGTTATTTGCTTTACAAGTATAGAATTGGTTGGTTTATTGCCTTCGAATACTTTAAACGGCATTAGCTTTTTTATTTCTTCATCACTCTTGCCTGCTTTTATCAATTCATCTTTTGCTTGTGCTTCTGATTTGCCATTCATCAATGCCTGTGTTTGTGCAAAAAAGTTGCTTAACAGTATAACGTGATGATTGCCAATTGGGTTATGGCTTATGGCTGGTGCAATAAAATCGCAAGGTATTACCAACTTGCCTTGGTGTATTAGTTGGTAAAAAGCATGTTGACCATTGGTACCAGGTTCTCCCCAAATTACTGGCCCAGTTGTGTAGTCAATATCATTTCCATTACGGTCTATGCTTTTGCCATTGCTCTCCATATTACCCTGCTGAAAATAGGCTGCAAACCTATGCAAGTATTGATCGTATGGTAAAATGGCTTCGCTTTGTGCACCTAAAAAGTTGGTGTACCACAAACCAATCAAAGCCATTAATACAGGTATGTTGTTATTAAACTTTTCTTTTTTAAAATGTTCATCGGCAGCGTATGCACCTTGTAGCAGTTGGTCAAAATTATCATAGCCAATTGTTAGGGCAATAGATAACCCAATAGCACTCCATAAACTATAGCGACCACCCACCCAATCCCAAAATTCAAACATGTTGGCTTTATCTATACCAAACTTAGTTACTTCTTTTTCGTTGGTACTAAGGG
>JAYVRD010000243.1:0-4915 GCA_043776595.1 Chitinophagaceae bacterium
GCATGAGCAAGCTTACTGCATCTATTTTGGTATGGTTAAAGGCTAGCTTTACAAAAATAGCTTTGGTAGAAAAAAATAAAGCCCCAGCTAGCGTTATTAAAAATCCTGCTAAGGGTAGGGGCTTGTTGCTCATTAATTGTTTTTGTTTGTAGTGGTTGATTGGTTGTTGGTTAATCTTTTGTCAACGCCCATCTGGAAACCACTAACCATGTTATACACTCACATTAAAATCTCTCAATGCATCGTTTAAACTTGTTTTTAAATCGGTACTGGGTTTACGTTTGCCAATAATTAAGGCACAGCCTACACCAAACTCTCCTGCAGCAAATTTTTTGTTATAGCTACCTGGTATTACAACACTTCTTGCAGGTACACGCCCTTTCATTTCTATGGGTTCGATACCGCTTACATCAATTATTTTGGTAGATTGTGTTAGCACCACATTTGCACCCAACACAGCTTCTTTTTCTACAACAACACCTTCTACCACTATGCAGCGGCTACCAATAAAACAACCATCTTCTATTATTACAGGCGATGCCTGCAAAGGTTCAAGCACACCACCAATACCCACACCACCACTAAGGTGTACACCCTTGCCTATTTGTGCACAGCTGCCAACAGTAGCCCATGTATCTACCATAGTGCCTTCATCTACATACGCACCTATGTTTACATAACTTGGCATTAAAACTACATTCCTTCCAAGGTATGCACCATACCTAGCCACTGCATGTGGCACTGCTCGTACACCCAAACTAGCATAATCTTTTTTCAATAACATTTTATCGTAAAACTCAAAGGGTGCTAAGTCCCAGGTTTGCATTTGTTGTATGCCAAAGTATAATAGTATGGCCTGCTTTACCCATTCGTTTACTCGCCATCCAGTATCTGTTGGGGTAGCAGTTCTTAATCTGCCTTTGTCTACTTCTTCTATTACGGCACGTACAGCACTGCTGTAGGTTTCATCTTTCAATAATTCACGGTTTGCCCAAGCCGCAGCTATTAGTTGCTGTAATTCCATGTTTATAATTTTTGCGAAAGTAAGGTATAAGAAGTTTTATGTAGCCAGCGGTAGAATATAAATTAAGCTGCGGTTGCGTCGCACATGTTTAGCTTAGGAATATCTATTTGGCTTTCACCATTTCGTAATGCTCTACAAAACTTAACAATCAAATTATCTTATTGTCAAAACGAGGAAAACATATGAATAGTAAAGGTTACATGTAAACACGATTATTATTCAAAAGTCCTTTTTTGTAGCCCCCGTTTTACTAGTATTATTTTTTCTGCATTTATCGCTACAATATTTGATAGCATCCCAATTCTTTTCCCATTTTTTACGCCAAGTAAATGGCTTTTGGCAAACCAAACAATTTTTTTGGGGTAGGTATTGTTTATTGCCTTTGTGCATAAGAGTTTATAAAAAGTCACAGAAAAATTAATTCAACTGTAAAGTAGGTAACCTATACAATTGGCTATCGTACACAAAAAGTTCTTCTATGTTATACGTCCAATATTTGTACAAAGGAGATTTGGTGAGATAGGCATCAACAACCATTTTATCATCGGCATTAATAATAATCCAGCAATGTTGGGTTTCCATGCTTACGGCATAACTATCTATTATTTGCTTGTTTATTAGATAATTAATATAGGTACGGTGTGGTGGCACAAAACTCATAAAGTGTTCGTCCATTTCAAACTGTATGATTACTTGATATTTTTGCATATTGATTATAAAAAGTAAAAGTAGTTGTTTAGCTGATAGGGTGTTATACGAATATGTTAAGATGGAGTGCCTTGAAATTGAATACATCTGTTCAATGTCTTGCATAAACTTATTCTCACAAACCTATTTTTCTTTTACTACGCTTTGCTAAAAGCTGAATAGATATTCCTAAGCTAAACATGTGCAACGCAACTGGATTAACAGTTTTACAGTTCTTATACAAGTATATATACAATAAACCAATTGGTAGGGTTAAAGATACTCTAGAAGATTAACTCCCCCAACGGGTTATTTTTTTTGTTTAAGTATGAAAATGTGAATGGTTATGCTATGCCAATACTGGGTGCAATATTTGGTATTGGCTTTAGTATTTTTATAATGATACTAGATTTAGTTTTCTTTTTATTGCTCACTACAAAAAATATATTATGATATTTTTTTTGAAATAATCATCATTTTTTTAATTTATTTTATGATTTGGGGTTAGCCTATGTTAATAATTAAATTCAATCAATTATCACTAAGAAATTGTTTTCCCTATCTTACGTTCTCGTTACTGCCAAATGAAACTCTCTCGATTGCCCATCCTAATGTGTAAAAAATACATTTTAAAACAAAAGCCACTATATTAGCGGCACATTTTACAACGAAACCCAAGTATATGGACTTTAAGAATTATCAGGTTCCTTATGACATTAACCCAAAGTACAGTAAAAAAGCAGCTTATTTTTCCATGGAGTTTGCTATTCATCAACCCTTAAAAATTTATAGTGGTGGTTTAGGCTATTTGGCTGGTTCTCACTCACGTAGTGCTTACGAACTGAAACAAAACATGATTGGTATTGGTATCTTATGGAAATATGGTTATTACGACCAAACCCGCAACCAAGACCAAACCCTGCAGCCTGCTTGGATGGAAAAAACAAATGATTTTTTAGAAGATACTGGTATTAAATTTCAAATAGATATACACGACCACCCTGTATGGGTAAAAGCTTGGTATTTAAACCCCGAAACTTTTAAAAGTGCTCCACTCTTTTTACTAAGTACAGATTTACCCGAGAACGATTATGTTTCACAAACTATTACTCACCGCTTGTACGATGCCAATGTAAGTACTAAAGTGGCACAGTTTATTTTGCTTGGCGTTGGTGGTGCTAAGTTGGTAGATGAATTAAATTTTAGTCCCGATGTGTATCATTTAAACGAAGCTCATGGTATATCGGCTGCATTTTATTTGTTGAATAAACATAAAAGTGTTGAGAAGATAAAAGAAAAATTAGTATTTACTACACATACACCCGAAGAAGCAGGTAACGAAAAACACGATATTTATTTGTGTCATAAAATGAGTTATTTCTGTGGATTGAGTATTGATGAAGTTCGCAAGTTGACTGGCTTAAAGGATGACCAATTTAACCACTCACTCGTAGCCTTACGTTTTGCACGCAAAGCAAATGGTGTATCTCAACTTCATGGTGAAGTAAGTAGAGAAATGTGGAAACATTACGAAGGCATTTGCCCCATCACTTCTATTACTAACGCTCAAAATTATACTTATTGGGCCGATGAACCTTTGTACAGGTTTATGGATGCACATAATGCCCCAGCAATAGACGATAGAAAATGGTATTTAAAGAAAAGAGCTTTTGAAATAGTAGCTGATCAAACAGGAAAAATATTTGACCCTAACGTACTTACCATTGTATGGGCAAGGCGTTTTGCTGGCTACAAACGTGCCGATTTATTAACGTATGATATGGCAAGATTTGAAAAAATGCTTAGCAATACCAAACACCCCGTTCAAATAATTTGGGCTGGAAAGCCTTACCCTGTTGATTATCCTGCTATCACACAATTTAACGAATTGGTACACCTAAGTAAAAAGTATAAAAATGTATCGGTATTGGTAGGCTATGAATTATTTTTAAGTCGCCGCCTAAAACAAGGTGCCGATGTTTGGTTAAACAACCCTCGTGTACCAAGAGAAGCAAGTGGTACAAGTGGCATGACGGCAGCCATGAATGGTGCTGTAAACTTTGGAACAGATGATGGTTGGATACCAGAATTTAGCAAGCCAGGCATCAATAGTTTTACAGTGCCCAAAGCAGACTATGCCAACATGACCACTCACGAACAAGACGAGTACGACTTAAACAAAGTATACGAAATATTAGAAAACGAAATCATACCCACTTACTACGAAAATAAAGACAAGTGGAGAAGCATTGTGCAAGAAGGAATGAAAGATGTACGCTTTCAATTTGATAGTGGACGTATGGCACAAGAGTACTACGAAATCATGTACAAATAAAAACCTAAGCTTTAAAACACAAATCCTCTGCAAGTAAAATTGCGGAGGATTTTTTTATTGAGCCAGCGGTAGAATAAAAATTAAACTGCGGTTGCGTCGCACATGTTAAACTATGGGTTGCTATTGGGCTTTTTACAACAGCAATTACAACTTTTATTGATAAATTGATAAGACAAAAACAAGAATGTAGAGAGTTAAAAAGCTTAATTTTATTTCAACAGCCAAACATGTGCGACGCAACTGAAGCCCAATTAAAATACAAATGCTGGTTACAAAAAATTAGCCATCATTTATTCTCTATCAAATTTACCTCAATGTATCTCCCTTGATATATTCTCCTCTTTCATTTTTTAAAGTGTAGCATGGTTGGGCATTTAGCAAGCCATATCGCCTTCCATCTTTGTTTACATAGCTCATAAAAGGTTTGCCATTTTCACGCCATCCCTTACCTTCTATATCAAAACCATTGTTGTATTGTACAAAACGTAATGGCTTTCCACTCGCATAAAATTCTTTAAAATCTCCGTGGTAATTGCCTTTGCTAAAGTGATATTCAAAACGTAGATTGCCATTGGGCCACCAACCACAATGAACACTATCTTTTTCGCCCAAATGAAAGTAGCGTTTGTTTTCCTTTGCCCCATTGGGGAAATAAGTATTTAGCCAGCCCTCTTCTTTGCCATTATAATATGTTTGCAGCATTTGTAATTGCTTGCTATTGGGGTAATACGTTTCTATAGCACCAGCGTAGGCTATGCCTTTGTATTGGTAAACACCATTTACTACTTTTAATAAACTATTGGTAGCTGTAATTGTGGTATTAGGAATTACAATGGTTTGTTCTGTTTTAGCAACAGATTTTTCTTGCT
>JAYVRD010000244.1:0-4914 GCA_043776595.1 Chitinophagaceae bacterium
GGTGAGGGAAGCTTGCAAACGCCTGTAGATTTCATCATGGTGCAAATCTTATTCATGCCACTACGTGGGGTAATACCAGCCCGTATTAGCTCAGCCCACACTATACGATGGTCAAAACTTAGGTTGTGTCCTGCTAAATGATCTGCCACTACTATATCTGCCATAAAGCTTTCTAGCACTTCCAGTATTGGCTTTCCTTCGGCTAGACTTCTTTCGGTACTATATCCATTGTCCACCCAAAATTTATCAGTAGGCACTACCCATCCGTCTGGAAGTATCATGTGATAATTACTGCTTTCTATCTCTCCATTTTCATCGGTTAAAATCCATGCTAGAGACATAATACGTGGCCAATTATTTACATCTTCATAGCTGGCTTTATAGTCTATCGGCAAGCCGATTGTTTCGGTATCAAATAATAAAATCTTCATTGGTTAATGCTGGTTTAAGTAAGTGATTAAAATTTCTAAAATCTAAGTAGGCAAGAAAGTCTGTAAGCAACTGCAAGCAATCCGCTTCCATAGCTTCGTAGCGAATACACTTCAAAGGCTCATGAGGAATAATAAGCAACTCTGGCATGTAGTAGGGGCTTTGGGCTGGTAGTTGTATAAAGCCTTTTATCTCAAACAAATCGAAATAAAATGTATCGGCTTCCAGCATGTCTAAGTAAAACCTCCATTGGTAGCTATCGGTATAGTCAGCATCGGCAGGGGCTCTAAACTTTGTTTTTACATCCCTTATGTCTCCGCCTTCTACACCATCTATTCTACCAGTTACTTGTATGCTACCCAATACGGTTTCATACACTTTTCTTATAGGTAGTTCATGCTGCATGTGCCTATGTGCATCTCTGTAGTTGATGGCAGGTGCAGCTTGCTCGGTAGAAAAAATAAAGTCTCCAACTTTAAACATATCTCCACCGTTTTCAAACTTTCCTTCTACCATTTCGTGGTAGGCACTGCCAAACATGGTTTTATCATTGCCTGTAAACTCTCCTTTAAGCGACGCCACTAAACTTTCCTCCGTATCGAAAGAAGAAGTTCCGTCCATCATACGACGGAACTTCTCTAATGTGGTTACTGATATTCTATTCATGGTTACAGTCTTATGCCTTCTTTTTGAAAGATGTTTACACCGGGTATCATTCTTATACCATTCCTTACAGCTTCTCTTATAGCTGATTCGTTTACCATTAAATATTCTTTTGGAATTAGGTGGCTATCCGTAACTACAAAAGCCCAAGTTTTGGTAGTTCCTTTTATATTGACTACAGGAGCAGATACCACTGGTGGAGGAGAAACAACTACTGCAGGTGTAGCTACTTGAACAGCTACTTTCTGTTTATCTTCTTCGCTTCCAAAAGCATCTATCAAATCTTTGTTCTCTAAAGCTTCAGCCGCAGCTTGTTTGTTTTTTTGCTCAATGGTTACTAAAAAACCATTGTAAATCATGTTGAAGGAATGATCATCGTAGTTCATCAATTCATTACTACTCATAGCACCTACACCATTTAAAGTATAAGTGTCTTTCTCTGAATTGAACGTGAAGCCCACTTGAACCAAGACTGCTTGTCTTTGGGTGGCTCTAGCTTGTAAAGCCCTTTTTTCTTCTTCCCTCTGATAAGCAAGCATACTGGCTTTCACCTTAGCTACATTGGCTTCTAAATCAACTGTAAGCTTTTTAGCATAGTCGTCCACTTCTTTTTTGCAATCTGAAAATGGACCGCCCAATTCTTTCCGCTTTGCCTCTATAGCCTTTAAAACCTTGTTGGCATCAGTAGCCAAAATGAGGGCTAAATCCAATTGCTCTTTATTGGCAATGGTAAAATGTACTTGTAAAGCTGCGTTGGCTTCCTGTACTACTTGTTTGGCAATATCAAACTTTGTTAAGTCTGCTTTTACTAATTGCACATCACCCATAGTGATGGCATTAGGTCTGATGATGGAAACGGTACTCATGGTTTATTTTGTTTTATAGTTAAAAAAGAGGATTAGCTAAACATTTCTGTAGGGTTGCCATTTACTCCTACTTCTAACAAGCTCTTAGGCTCTGCAGGTACTACCTCTTTGGCTGCAGGTGCTACAAACTTGGTAGCCACTTTATCAAAAGTGTAACCGTTTTTTACCTGCAATACTTTTATAGCATCCTGCACTGGCTTGGTGTAAATGGCTTTGTTTTCTAAGTAAAAAGCCAATGTGTTATTTAGCCCATCTGCTGTAGTAATGGTATTTATTAAAGCAATACCAGCTTTATCTAGCTGTGTTATCAATTGCAGCTTTATGTATTGGGGTTGCTCAATAAATGATGGTACAATTAAGCCTAGGGCTTCAAGTTCAGTGGCGGTGGCAATTGCTTCACTCAACAGGTCCATTTTTTGTAAAGCTTCTGTTTGTGCTTCGCTTTGGCTGCAGATAGCTTTTTTAACATTGGCAATTACCGTAGCCATAAAGTCTTTAGCTGCTGGGTCAGTTTCGTTGGGTATTTCTATGAGCGGTAATCTTGCAACGTTTTTACCTACTGTTTTATCGGTAGGCTCAAACTGTATGGTACGCTTGTTATTCAGCATACTCATATAACCAACTTGATCGGCTACACGTAGCAATAATTGATAACTACCACCAGTAACATCGGGTATCTTTTTTGTTATCTCTCCATCCTTATCATCTTTGCTATGGCAAATAATAACGATGTCTGCATTTTCGCTACGGCGATTGCTCAAGAAGATTTTAAAATCATCGCCAATAGCCCCGTATGCTGCTAGTTTATTCTTGGCATTTTTGTAATCTTTCTTTACTACATAACTCATTAAAAAATCATCTAGTGCAGCTTTGGCAGTATCTATTCCTACAGTGTTGTAGGCTTTAAAAGTGCCAGTGTTTTCTTCGGCTATTACATCTTCCCAAGTGTTTACTACCAAAGTATCTTTTCTAAAAATAGCCCTGTCTTTACCCCTATCAAAGTCAATCAATAAAGGATTGCTACAAGTGTTGAATAAAGATGTTTTACCTATGCCAGGATCTCCATATAGAAGAATAATGACTGGTCGTTCGGGTAACTGTTCGTTTGCTTTTAAAAGTGGCATTGTTGTTTGTTTTATAGTTAAAAAAATAAATGGTGTACTTTTGAAATGTTTTATAGTTAAATCCTCGTGGTTTAATTAGGAGCTGGTGTTTCTACACTGGCTCTTTGTATTTATAGCCATTACCCGTTCTATAATTTCTTTTATACGTTCTATGGTCATTAACCAGCTTATGTAGTGCCTTGTACCTGTTCTATCGGTTAGGTAGCACCAGCCCTCAGCTATCGAATAAATCTTGTGAATGTTCGGTTCGGCTTTTATTAGTTCTAGGCTGTTTATCCAATCTTTTTTCATAAGTATCGGTAAGGCAAAAAATGAATAATATGGCGAGGATGATTTCAAACATGAGTGTAGCGGTTTTTGGCTTTGAGTAAATCTTTACGGTTGTACTGTAGCCTTCTGCCGTTTGTATCTCTGTATTCAATATCTGCAAAAGGCGAGTTGAAGTCGTTTGTTTTTTTTGCTTTTTTTACATACTTCCTCAAGGTTCTTGGGGCTAATTGAAACATATCGGCAGCATCTTTTTCTGTTACCCAAGTAGTATCTATTTTGTCTTTAGATATAATAGCAAACAATGGCTTTAATTCTTCGTGTATTACATCACGTACAGCTTGCTTAATAATTATTTGTAGTTCACTCATGGCTTTTTATTTTAGCTTTTAAATCACGTGCTTGTTTGCGTACAGCTAGGTAAACCATTAAAGACCAGAATAGGAAGTAAAATGCAATAGCTGTTATTAGTATTATAAGTTTTATCATACCGCTTCTTTAGATTGTGGTAAATAAAATTGCTCAGCAAGGGCTACAGTGCTTTCGCTAGTAAGTTTATTGGCACTGATTAATTGTTGCTTTGCCTTCTTAGCATCTTGGTAGGTACGCTCTAGCTTTTGGGCAAAATTGTATTGCTCCTTAAAAAGCTTTGCTGTAATAATTTCTAACGAAAAGCAAATAGTAATAATTTGTAAATCGCTAATGTTTTCTAATCCAATAAAGGAGTACACCAGCCTTATTCTGTCGGTATCTTTCTTAAATACTTCTAGGCAGTTATCGGTTGCATAGGCTATTCTATCATTGGGTAGCTCCATACAAAGGCATAGCTTTTCGTCGGTGGTACAAAAATCAAAACCAATGCCTAATAAGTAATCAATTGTTTGTGTGTTCATGGCGAATGTTTGTTTTATAGTGTGGAATAATTAAGCTACGTTGTTTAGTTGTGCCATAAAGGCTTGCTGCTTATTGATAAGGCTAACTTTCATTTCTCTTTTGGCTTCGTAGTATTCGGTTACAGCTTGAAACACTTCTAATGTGCAAGTATGCCCATGTAAGATGAAGTTGCGTATTTGGGCAGCTTTATAGCCCTTGCCTTTGCGTAAGCCACGATCTTTAAGTATGTTGCTTATTTTGCTGGCATCTTCTTTTTCGTACAAGCCAGCTTTTTTAATGGCTTCAATAAATTCTGGGGTAAAGGCTGTGTTCTCGGAACTCATAAATTAGTTGTTTTTTGTAATTAGAAATTGGGCTAAATGTTGGCATTTGGTGTTCCAGTCGCTATAAAGAATGTATTGCTGCCAAGTGTTGGTGCCAGTATTTTGTTGATGTCCATTTACAGGGCAATGGTTATCTATGGTAAATTCTAGTAATTCTTGGCTTATAACCCATTGTTTAAAGGCTTCTACGTTTACAATGTGTTCTACTTCGTTACTGTCGCAAACAATGATGTAATCATTATTACTAAGGCTACCTTGTATATCTTCTATACTTAGTTTGGCAACTGCATCCTTTTTTATTATTTTAGCGTCCATTTGTTTTACGTTTGTTATTCTGAAACAAAAATA
>JAYVRD010000245.1:0-4908 GCA_043776595.1 Chitinophagaceae bacterium
CTATTTATAAACCATATACCAGCAGCTGTAAAAACTATGCCTAAAGTGTTGGTGCTAAGCAAACCAAACAATTGTTTGCCCGTTTCGCCCCTTACACCCAACTCTGCTATGGGGAAGGTGGGTATAATAGCCAGTACAAAAAAGTACACACAGGTTATCAATGCTTCATCCAACCAATGGGCTTTTACACCAAAAACATCAAGTAGCAATACGTACTGCACTACAAATACAACGTATCTTAAAAATGAAAGAAGCAAAATTCTTGTTAATTCCCTCCAATGCAAATCTTCTAACTGTTGAATATAAAAACCGTACTTAGCTACTAAAGGTATTTTTTCAAACATTTGCGTAAGCCAGCTAAGCCTAAAATAAATTAATAATAGAACCAATGTACCAAAACTTATCAGGTACATAATACCATTTAGCCAAAACACACTCAAACCTTCTAGGTGGTGTGTAGCATCTAAAACGTTGATACGTAAATATACCAAGCCAATAATGCCCATTACCATCGTTACAATTATTTGGCTCATGCTACCTACCATACTTACAGCTATAGCTCTTAATCGATTTCCATCATCTAAATAAATTACCCTACCTACATACTCACCCACACCATTTAGCGTATTTTGTGCTAAGGCTTGCCCAGTAAGTATGGCCATAAAAGCTTTTACAAAACCCACCTGCTGTACTTTACTTACCAAGAATTGCCATTTTTTGGCTTCAATACCCCAATTTACAAGCATTAATCCTAAAACCGTCCATAACTTCCAAGATGTATACGCATCCTTTACATGCTGCCAGGCATCGGCAAGGTTGGGCTGGTTTTTTACCTGCTTGTAAATAGAAAATCCGATGGCAATAAACAGCACAGGCCCTACGAACCAATTCAAGAATATTTTCCAGCGTTTGTTTATCTGCATGTAATTTTTTTTGCCTGCCCCAACAAATTGATTTGGGTGTGGTAACCAGCTTTAGTAGTGCTAATCAACTTCAGTTGCGTCGCACATGTTAAGCTTAAGAATATCTATTTGGCTTTTAACGAAGCGAAACCATAACCTACACCAAAAACTTCTTCACCGTACAAAGAAACATAAACTAATTTCACCTCCAATGAAAAAACCTGAAGTAATATTAGGCATAGACCCAGGCACCCAACTTATGGGCTACGCTTTACTAAAAGTAGAGGGCAACAAAACCCAAGTACTTTTAATGGATGTTTTAAAACTTACCCAACACAAAGACATTTACCAACGCCTCGAAAAAATACATACCAAAGTAGCCGAATTAATAAAATTGTACCACCCACAAACCTTTGCTATTGAAGCCCCTTTTTTTGGCAAAAACGTACAAAGTATGCTAAAATTAGGTAGGGCACAAGGGGTAGCCATAGCAGCAGCTATGCAAGCTGGGCTTACAGTAACGGAGTACTCACCCAAAAAAGTAAAACAAGCTGTAACAGGCAATGGCAATGCCGATAAAGACCAAGTTTGGAAAATGCTACAACGCTTATTAAACATTGCAGAAAAACCTCAATATTTTGATGCTACCGATGCTTTAGCAGTGGCTTTGTGCCATCACTACCAAACATCTTCTCCATTGGCAAAAGCTAGCAAGGGTTTTAAGGGTTGGGATGATTTTATAGCTAAAAATGAAAGCAGGGTAAAGAAATAATAATTAATGGACTACAATTTTATTTAGGTATGCAGCAATTTTACTCCTCACTTCTTCCAACTCTTCCTTACTCAATTTTAATTTAGGTTGTGTAAAATCCATATCGCTAGTATGGTTTATAGGTATTAGGTGTACATGTGCATGAGGCACTTCTAGCCCCACCGTTACCATGTTCACCCTATTGCAGGGATATGCTTTTTCAATGGCTTTGGCTATGGGCTTTGCAAACAATAGCAAATCTGCTAAATATTCATCGGGCACATCAAAAATTTTATCTACTTCTATCTTGGGTACTACCAAAGTATGCCCTAGCTGCAAAGGAAAAATATCTAAAAAAGCATAAAATTTTTCACTCTCAGCAATTTTGTAACTGGGTATTTCGCCAGCAATAATTTTTGAAAAGATAGTCATACAGTTAAATTTATAACAAAGACGAATATAACTAAAACAGCCTTGCATATTTGCAAGGCTGTTTTAGTTATTACGCTTTAGCGATGAAGGATTATTATTAAATGCTAATATCAACTACTTTAAATTTTATGATGCCAGTTGGTGCTTGTACTTCGGCTACTTCTCCTTTTAATTTGCCCATCAAACCCTTGCCAATAGGCGATGATGCTGAGATTTTTCCAGCTTTTAAATCGGCTTCTTTTTCACCTACTAATTGATAAGTAACCGTTTTTTTAGTAGCCATATTGGTAATGGTTACTTTGGTAAGTATGCTTACTCTACTGGTATCAATTGTGTTAGTGTCTACAATTTTGGCTGTTGCTATTACACCTTCTAGCTGTTTTATTTTAGCTTCTAACATTCCTTGTGCTTCTTTGGCACTATCGTACTCAGCATTTTCTTTCAGATCGCCTTTTTCTCTGGCTTCGCCAATAGCATGAGAAGCAGCAGGGCGTTCTACTGATTTCATGTGATGAAGTTGTGCTTTCATCTTGTCAAAAGTCTCTTGCGTTACATATTCACTCATTGTCTTTTTGTTTAAGAGAGGTAAAAAAAATACAACGCCACATTTTATTGCAGCGTTGCAGAAATTCAAAAGTAGCGAAAAACAATAAACCATTAACTCTAATGCTCATTTAATTTACAATTTCTACAACAGTGTTTTAACAGAGTGCTAATACAAGTTGGTGCAATTATAGAGTTACTTACACTGTAATTAAAACATACAATATGAAAACGCATACAATTGGTAATACAGAAACTGGACACTACTACTGGGTAGGACATTGCAAAAATGATGTTGACTATTACATTGGTCAAACTTTTAAAACCATTGGTGCTGGTAAGTTAAAAAGCATCAAACTGTTTCCTACGTTAGTGTATGGCAATACCGAAGCCCACCTTAGTATTTTTGAATTTGACCAAACAAGCCATAGTTGGCAGCAACAAAAAGGCAGTGTAAAAACTACCATTACCAAAGGCATGGAAGGCAATTGGGTAAACTTTGCCCTTGACAATATATCTGTAGAAGCCAACAAGCAATACGCTTTTAAATTAAGCTGTAATAGTGGAGGCATGATGGCTGTAGCCGAATGCCCTTGGCATATGCAAGATCCTTATAATGGTGGCGAAGAATGGGTTGGTTCATCTATAAACCCAATTGGTATTTTTCATAAAAATTTTGATGTAGCTTTTTTAGCCGAAGTAGAAGAGTAGTTTTTTGTGGACGTGCAGTAGAATATAAATTGGACTTCGGTTGCGTCGCACATGTTTGGCTGTGGAATGAAGATTTGGCTTTTATTGATGCATAGTTATACTGCTACATAATAAAAGTCCAATCCTTATTCTATAGCTTAAAATGTGCGACGCAACCGCTGCTTAATAGCACTCCAAAAGCTGGCTTAATAAAATTACATACCCAATTTATCTAACAGTACTTTTGCCATTTTGTAAAACCCTTCGTGGGTAACGCCTGCAGTGTGTGGCGTAATGATAACATTGGGTTGTGCCAATAGCCAATCTAGGTTTTCCTTTTCGCTGGTGGTGTAGGTTTCTAGTTTTTCGTTTTCTAAAACATCTAAACCAACTCCAGTTATTTTTTTATTTACCAGTGCGTTTATAAGTGCTGTGGTATCGGTTACTTTTCCTCTACAACAGTTAATAAAGTAGGGCTGCTTTTGTAGGCTATTAAAAAAAGCATCGTTGGCGTAGTGCAAAGTTTCATCGGTTAAGGGAAGGTGTAAACTAATTACATCGGCATACTTAGCTATCTGTTCTGGCTGGGCTTCGTGTACATGGCTGCTAGCAAAATCAAATCTATATTTATCATGTGCCAATACGGTAACGTTAAACGGTGCTAGCATTTTTGCAAAATTACTTCCTGTATGCCCATAACCAATAATGCCCACTGTTTTACCACTTAATTCAAAGCCACGATTTTGCTCTCGTTGCCAATTGCCTTGTTGCAATTCGTAAAAACTTTTGCTAATATTATTCATTAAGTTTAGCACTAAACCAAGTGTATGTTCGGCTACTGCATTGCTATTGCCTTCGGGTGTGCTAACGCAGTTTATTTTTTTTCTTTGTGCATATGCTACACCAATTTGCTCCATACCGCTCCCCAATCTCCCAATCCATTTTAGTTGGTTGGCAGCATCAATTATTTGTTTATCAATTTTTAAACGAGTGGTTACTACTAAGCCTATAGCATTAGTTATCTCTTGTAGTAGCTCGTTGTAAGTAATAGCAGCATTATCCACTACAGCATAGCCATTTGCTGTAAATGTTTCTTGTAAAATAGGGTGGGCTTTACCTGCTATAATTATTTTTTGTTTCACTAATCGTTCGTTTGTTGTTTAAAGTCTTCACTTATTTCTTTTTCATTCAAATCTTGCCCTTTGGAAGTAGGTTGCTGAAGCAAATTCATTTTAAAAGTAAGTGCTGCAAAATCTTCGATGCTCAATTGCTCGGCACGTTTGGTAAAAATTTCGTCTTGCAATGTGGCGGCATCAAATAAACCTTTAACACCGTTACGTAGCATTTTACGCCTTTGGTTAAAAGCTGTTTTTACTAAGTTGATGAATGCACGTTCACTCTTAACTTGGTAAGCTGTGGTTTTTCTTTTTAGCCTTATTACACCACTCATTACTTTGGGTGGTGGGTTAAAACTTTCGGGCGGAACATCGAACAAATACTCAACCTCGTAATAGGCTTGTATTAAAATGCTAATAATACCATAGGTCTTACTACCAGGTTCGGCAGCTACACGTTGGGCTACTTCTTTTT
>JAYVRD010000246.1:0-4893 GCA_043776595.1 Chitinophagaceae bacterium
TGATGAATTAGCTATTGTGTATTCTGAAATCTTAAAAACAGGTAAAATTGATGTAAAATATAAGGAATACATAAACCCTAAAATATTGCCTTTGGAAGACTTAATTAACAAGCTAAACAAAGATTTAACAATTAACCAGTTTCATTGTGCTGTAGTAATTAGTAATATAAAAAATATAGGATTAATTGCAGTTGTAAAAATTTTCGATATGACTTATTCACTGATTCTAAGCAATAAGTATGATTACATTGATGATAGAATTATTCTTTTCTTAAATGATAGCACTAAAGAGTCATTAGTTTGTAGCATCTTAAAAAGAATATCCACATTTAAACTAGAATTCAATACATCAAGTTTCACAAATAACCATTGGTTAGAAATAGATACAAATAACTTAAAAGAAGGAATGTTATTTATGGATAATGAAAAGCAGGTTCCGGTCTATAATGAAAAAAGCCAGATGATTGTGCCACACATTTCTATACTACAAGATTTAGGTAAGTGGAATACTGATTACGGCTCTTTAGCAACTATAAAAAATTATCACTTACAGCTTCCGAACGGCTTATTTTTAAAGTCAATAACCAGTAATTTACTTTATGAATTATCAGAAATAAATTTCAGTTACTAGTTGAATTAAAAAAGCCCCTTCGCAGGGGCTTAATTTTTCTGTTTTAGTCACCACAACTTTGCAGAAATTATTTTCTTAAATACCTAAATAGTTTTTTCAACATTAACGATACAACAAAACTAACCGTTGCACCAATTGCTGCAAGTACAGACGTTCTAGCCAAATCCTCTACTCTTATATTGTAAAAAATGGTTAGTAATGTTCCGCCAACTGTTCCAGCTTTTGTTCCAATATTACTTTCCATTGGTAGTAGTTATTTGGCTCACTGCACTTATTACACCACTTGCCACAGCCACATATCCAGCAGCAGTTACAATTGCAGCAGGTAAAGCGATTGGTGCAGTTATAATAGCAGTACTGATACCAGCGAGTGCTAATCCTATATTACGTAGCTTCTTAAAAAATTTGGGTGTTGGGGCTTTTACCCTTTGTATGATGTTCATAATGCTTGCTTTTTAATGTTAAGAAATACTGTTTCGTTTCTTTCTAAAACAGGAAAGACAAAGGCTTTCAGCTTCTCAAATACCACTCTCGAATTATCACCTTTGCCTTCACCTGTAATAGTGGTTACTGGTGCAATACAGCCCCTTGCTTGCTTCATAGCGTCATTGTAAGGGTGTATCAAAATAAAATCCCTATTAGGCACATTACGCACATGTAAATGCCATTTAAACTTAGGGCTGTATCGCTTCACTAATTCATACCTTCCTTCAGGTACACAACTCACATTATGTTCGTTGTTTTTCCAAGGCAATTCAATAGTGTGGCATAAGCCAACACCGTTAATCATCAGATTGCCATTGGTGCCATTGGGATAATATGTTCTTAATAATTCCAGTTCCATTTTTTGTTTTTTTTGATGCTTTACACTGTACTTAAAACTTCGTACATCGTATTTTTAACTTACTAATTACCATCCACTTTCACCAGAGACAACGCATTAAATGCACCATTTTTCAAAGGATATTTAACACCGTTTACATCTTGGTAAAATTCAATACCCAATGCCAAAAACAAGGGGTGTGTACTTGCTGCTGTTACTGCATTGCTAAGGTTAATAGCTGCAGTTGCTGTACCATCCCAAGGCAATAAGGCACTACTTTTTGTGTCAACTACAAAAGTTTCATTTTCAAAATCAACTTCTGAACCTGCAGTAATGATTTTAAAATGCGTTGTACCACCTGGTGCCGCCACCATATTGGCAGGTATAAAAGATGCCAAGCTTACTTTTAATGTACCCAGCACCCTGTCAATAGTTGGTACAAACGGGGCATATAATGTGGTACTCAATTTGGCACTTGCATTAAACTCAAAGCCTTCCAACAGTTCTGCTTCGCCATCAATCACATTACGTTGCCCTCTGGTACTGGTTAAATCTGCTTGTAGCACTTCTACCATTTTTTGCGTTAAACGGCTTACCATACGGTTATCACTAGCGTTTTGTAGCAATGCCCTTAATGAGTTACGCAGCACTTTACCAGCTTTACCAGCATTCCCAAACTCATTGCCGTTTTCTCTTGTTCTTTGAAAGTTGGGGTCGTTGGCAATACGGTTGCCATCCACACCCCCTTTCTCTCTTGCCAAGTACCCGTCTTGGCTTTTGTAGAAGGTAATATTACCTATCGTTCCTTCTAGCTTTAAAATCCCTTTTTGCCTTGCCATTTTCTAAAATTTAAAATGAATAATTGAAATGTTTATTGGCACACTTCATAAAGCCTTTTATTACGCTTATTCAGCTTTCGCCACATCCACGGTGGTATATTATGTTCACACCGCCACAAGCCCAAGCCTTTCAGTTTTGCTGCAGCTTCGTAATATTTTAAATCAAATTTGTTTGAGTAAGAGGTATAAAACCAAGCCCATCCCTTAGCAATTAAAAGGCTATCAAGGCTCATTCCTTTGTAGGTAGCACTAACCAAGGTTCTGCCATATAAATCGCTGCTATGCAGCTCTAATGAAAGTGTAGTGCCTTCTATTAATTTGGCTACACTATCTTTTACAGTTTTACCTAAATACTGGTCCAGTTCTGGGGCATCAATATTTTTTAGTCTTATTGTTTGCAGCTTGCCGTTAAGTAGCACTTTATAAGTATCGCCATCAGTTACTTTTACTACCAATTGTGCAGTCGCACTAAAGCAAATTGCAACCACTAAAATCAACGTTTGTATATGTTTCATAACCCAAAACTGAAACACAATACAGGTTGTAACATCAGAGCACTTCCGTTATAACCACATATTGCCGATATGTGTATTTATTGCTGCTACTAACTATTTTAGGCAACATTTATATTTGCATAGTCAATATTTCTGTTATTGCATAAGTATAGCAAAGGCATAGATAGTGTATGAAAATAGAAACAGTAAGGCTTTGTGTATACCCAAAAGATGTGCAGCGTATCACTGGTAAGTCTGAACGTTACAGTAGAATGTTACTGCAAAAAGTAAAAGAGTGTTTTCATAAACAAGAACACCAGTTTGTAAGTATAGAGGAATTTTGCAGTTACACAGGTTTAAAACAAGAGCAGGTTCAGCCATTACTTTTGGGTTAGTTTATAATCGGTTTTAACCGCCTGAAACCCTTTACTACATTGAAAACCAGTTCAAAAAATAGTAAGGTTATTTGCTTCGTTTAGTGTAAATGACTTAAATTTGTACTAATACGATTTACGTTAAATTGATTTAAAATGAGAGGGGGGAAATTCGGTTACCCAAGTTTTCCCAAATCATAAAAGGTTTAGTAGGCAAGGGTTTCAATGAATAGTTCTCTTCCCGTACGCTCTACAAAAGAAGGCAAGTTGCTGTTACAAGCAGTTTGCCTTTTTCATTTCCTCAACCATTTTACTGCATTCTAATATCTGGCAATATCATCGTGAGATATGGATATTCAATACTCTTTTCTTTAAATATCTACTTTTTGAGTACATCTAATGCAGAATTTTATTTTGAGCTAAGGTCGTACAAAGCAATTGGTGAAACCCATTTTATCCGATACATATAAAATTTTATCAAAAAAGGTATCAAACTACTTTCATTGTTTTTTTCATGTAAAGTTCAACCTCAAAATAACTTGATTTAAAAACAACCTGATAGCCATAGTTGTCAGGTTGTTTTTATTTAAAAAGTCTTTGAGGTTTATTAAAATTTGGTATATTAACAACCTATACTAAAACAATTTTTAGCCAGATAGTACAAAATCGCAATTGTAACATATTTAGACCCCGTATGAACCAACTAACTAAACAAAATCTTCTGGAAAAAAATGCAGAGCTTAAAAAAGAGCTGGCAGTAAAAAACAAAGAGTTAGAAATTGAAGCTGCTTTAGAAAAAGTACGCTCTTCAGCACTTGCCATGAAAGAACTGGCAGACATGGTGAACGTTTGCCACATTATTTCTGATCAATTGGAATTACTTAGTGTAAAAGAAATACGCAATGTACAAACTGCCATCATCTATGAATCTAAAAAAACTTATATAAATTATGAATATTACACAAAGCATCAAAAAGAGCTGATTACAGAAGTAGATTACAGTAACCATGAAGTACAAACAAAATTTGCACAACAAATGCTTACTGGTGTAGATGAATTGTTTACTGTAATTATACAAGATAAGGAATTGAAAGATTGGTATACTTATCAACAAACAACCAATCAATTTGCTGATTTTTATTTAGAAAACGCTGAAATGCTTTGCTATTATTGGTATTCGCTTGGTCCAGTTGCTTTGGGCATGTCAACTTACACTTCATTGAATGAAAATGACATCTTATTATTTAAGCGTTTCCGAAATGTATTTGAACTTGCCTACACGAGATTTCTTGATATTGAAAAAGCCCTTGCGCAAGCCAAAGAAGCACAGATTGAAGCTGCATTAGAAAAGGTACGTTCATGTTCTTTAGCGATGCATAAAAGCAGCGATATAAGTACTGTTGTTGAAGCGGTAGATAACAAATTAAAAGAGTTGGGATTAAATGTTAGTGGCGGTATTTGTGTTACTACTTTTCCTGAGGGTACTAAAGATTTTTATAACTGGATTGTATTAACAGATAATGAAGTAAAGACAGAATCCTATTACCAACATTATTTTGATTCAACTATTTTTCATGAATTTTTTCAAGCTCGTGATGGTGGTTTAGACTACATTAATAAAGTGTATAATCAAGAAGATTCGAATGAACATCTTCAAAAAATATTTAAACAAGAATCGTATCAAATAGTTCCCAAAGAAGTTAGAGAAGCGATGTTGGCACAAACCAATTAT
>JAYVRD010000247.1:0-4888 GCA_043776595.1 Chitinophagaceae bacterium
GATGAAATTCGTCCAGAATCAGCCGAAGCAATAAAGAACTTAAAAGAAAATAATATCAAATCAATTCTTTTAACAGGGGATAATAATAAGGTAGCAAAAAGCGTAAGCGAAACATTGGGCATGGATAGTTTTATAGCCGAAGTCTTACCACATCAAAAATTAGAGAAAATAAAAGAACTGCAAAGCAAAGGAGAGTTTATTGCCATGACAGGTGATGGCGTAAACGATGCACCAGCTTTAGCAATTGCAGATGTCGGTATTGCTGTTGGCAGTGGCAGCGATATTGCAGCCGAAACCGCAGGTATTGTTTTAGTAAACAGCAACCCCAAAGATATTGTGAGCCTCATTTTGTTTGGCAAAGCTACTTATAGAAAAATGATACAGAATTTAATTTGGGCTACAGGATACAATGTTATTGCATTACCATTGGCAGCAGGTGTTTTATATAAACAAGGTATTTTATTAAGCCCTGCAGCAGGTGCAGTTTTAATGACAGTAAGTACGGTTGTAGTTGCCATCAATGCAAGTTTTTTAAAAGTAAAAAAATAAAAATATTCAAGAATGAAAAAGATAACATTAATACTAATCATCCTTACCACTTTTTCCTTTGCACAAGCGCAGGACATGAAAGGTATGGATATGACAAAAAAAGAAACCAAGCAACCGCAAGAAACCTACACTTGCTCTATGCACCCAGAAATCCATTTATCTAAGCCGGGCAATTGCCCCAAGTGCGGCATGAAGTTGATAAAAGAAAAACAAAAGAAAGAGCCGCAAAAAAAGATGGATATGCCCATGCATAAAGATACAGCAACCCATCAACATACTATGCAAGGTATAGATATGTCTAAGTCAAAAGATACGGTAAAGCACCAGCATACTATGCAAGCTATGGATATGAAAGACAAAACCACCAACGATAAAATGGTGCAAATGGATGGTATGCAAATGAATATGTCAGCAGAACCTACTTATACAAAGTTCTCAAAAAAGTTTATCGTTAATAACACCCCACCAAAAACAGTTCGTTACGATTTATACATTACAGATACCACAGTAACCTTTGGCAAAAAATCAAAAAGGGCTATTGCAGTAAATGGGCAAATACCCATGCCTACACTCACTTTTACCGAAGGTGATACAGCAGAAATTTATGTACATAATGAGTTAAACGAAGAAACTTCCCTGCACTGGCATGGTTTGTTTTTACCCAATCAATATGATGGTGTTCCTAACCTTACACAAATGCCTATCAAAGCACACACCACACATTTGTACAAGTTTCCCATCATACAACATGGCACACATTGGTACCATAGCCACACAGGTTTGCAAGAGCAAATTGGCATGTATGGCATGTTTATTATGAACAAAAGAAAAGAGTGGGATATACCAACCATTCCAATGGTATTAAGTGAATGGATAGATATGAATCCCAAAGAAGTGCACCGTAGTTTACATGCAGCCACAGATTGGTTTGCAGTACAAAAAGGGAGCACTCAAAGCTATTCAGAAGCCATACAACAAGGGCATTTTAAAACAAAAGTTACCAATGAATGGAAGCGTATGAACGCAATGGATTTAACCGATGTGTACTACGATAACTTTTTGATTAATGGAAAAAATTCCCTCGAATATTCTTCTCCCCTCTCCTTTGGAGAGGGGTCGGGGGTGAGGTCATTTAAAGCAGGTGATAAAGTGAGGTTGCGTATTGCAAACGGTGGTGCATCCGATTATTTTTGGTTACAATATGCTGGTGGCAAAATAACAGTTGTGGCTACCGATGGCAACGATGTAGAACCTATAGAAGTTGATAGGTTAATCATAGCCGTTTCTGAAACCTATGATGTGATTGTAACAATACCCGATAACAAAAGTTATGAATTTTTGGTAACCCCAGAAGACCGAACAAAATCAGCATCACTATGGTTGGGCAAGGGCGAAAAAGTAGCAGCTACAAAAATGAGCCGCCCAAAATATTTTGCTGGCATGAAGATGATGAACGAAATGATGGATATGAAAGGCAATATGATAGAAATGGAAGGGATGAAAATGGAGAACCAAATAATGGATATGAACACCGTTATGTACCCAGAAATTACAGGTGAAGAAGTACCCAAAAAAGCAAAGAAAAAAGAAACAACAACAGGGCATGAAGGACATACCATGCAAATGCCCAACAACAACAGTATGCAAGGCATGAACATGGCAGCAGAAACTGGCGACATTGTTACACTTAATTACACCATGTTACGTTCACCTGAAAAAACAACATTACCTATCCCCCTCTCTTTTGGAGAGGGGTCGGGGGTGAGGCTTTTGAAGTTTGACCTTACAGGAAACATGAACCGCTATGTTTGGAGTTTGGACAACAAAGTAGTTTCTGAAAGCGATAAAATTCTTATCAAGAAAGGCGAAAATGTCAGAATAGTTTTGTACAACAATTCTATGATGAGGCATCCCATGCACTTGCATGGTCATGACTTTAGGTTATTAAATGGGCAAGGCGATTATGCACCTTTGAAAAACATTATTGACATTATGCCAATGGAAAGGGACACTATAGAATTTAATGCTAATGTAGAAGGTGATTGGTTTTTTCACTGCCATATTTTGTACCACATGATGAGTGGCATGGGCAGGGTATTTACTTACGAAAATCAAGCAGCTAACCCTGAAATTCCTAACCCGAAATTGGCAAAAAGAAAACTGTTTGCAGATGATAGAGAGTTTCATTTAATGGGCAAAGTTGGTATAGAAACCAATGGCACAGATGGTGAAGCTATGTTGGCAAGCACACGCTGGAAAGCAAGCACACTATGGCATTTGGGGTATCACGATATGCATGGCTACGAAAGTGAAACAATGATTGGTCGTTACTTAGGTAGGATGCAGTGGTGGTATCCTTATGTGGGCTTTGACTATCATTATAAAATGGAAGGTGGACCAAAAAACCTATTTGGCAACGAAGACAAAAACTGGTTTGGGCAAGCAAGCAATAAAAACAATCGTAAAACAGTAGTAGCAGGTATTGCTTACACATTACCAATGTTGTTCGTAGCAGATATGAGAGTTGATGGTGATGGCAAATTTCGTTTTCAGTTAGGTAGAGAAGACATACCTGTAAGTAAAAGGGTTAGGGCTAGCATAATGATAAACACAGATAAAGAGTATATGGCTGGGCTAAGATATATAGCCACAAAATATATTTCTGTTTCATCCCATTATGATAGTGATATGGGCTTGGGTGTTGGTTTAACCATTACTTATTAACTAAAAATAATTTTTATCATAATGGGTTAGGTCAAATATAATTGCATTCTACACATTATTCTATAAGGAATTGGTTTTCTAATTTATAATCGTGGCTACTATAGTTTGGTTGGTGTTGAATTGTACCACTGCTTCATAAAAGCTGAATTGGTATTCTTAGCTTAACATGTGCGACGCAACCGCAGCTTAATATTTATTCTACTGCTGACTTCATAAAAATGTATTTACACATATTTGAAAGTTTATTACGAATAATACCATTTATTAAAATCTGTAAAACAAAGAACTCCACATTGGCGGAGTTCTTTTCTATTTTGCTAGGAAACTTGTTTTGAAAAAATTTTGCGAAGTACAATCATTACAGAACTACTGGTTGTTCTACCAATACTCCTTCTCTTTGCACTAACAAAGTACCTTGTATATAATTTTCATCGTGTTGAGAAGCATCTAAACCTTCGGCTTCTTCTTCTTCGCTTACCCTTACTGGTACTATAAAGCCAATAAATTTAAAAATAAGAAAGGATACAGTGAAGCTGTAAGCAACTATAATGGCCATTGCTTTTAGTTGTATAAAAAAGAAAGCTGCATTGCCATAAGCCAAGCCATCGTTGCCAGCAGCATTTACTGCTTTAGTAGCAAATACACCAGTAAGCAGCATACCTACCATACCACCAATACCATGACATGGGAATACATCTAAAGTATCATCTAATTTAGATTTGCTCTTAATCATTACAGCAGTATTAGAAATGACCGCAGCTAATACACCAATAAATATACTTTGCGGTATGGCTACAAAACCTGCACCCGGCGTAATGGCTACTAAGCCTACAACTGCACCAATGCAAAAGCCTACTACCGATGGTTTTTTACCTTTCAGTACTTCAAAAAACATCCAGCTTAATCCTGCTGCTGCAGCAGCTGTATTAGTGGTAGCAAATGCAGATACTGATAAAGCATTAGCACCTAAAGCAGATCCAGCATTAAAACCAAACCAGCCAAACCAAAGTAAGCCAGTACCAATTAATACATAAGGAATATTTGCAGGAACGGTTTCTTTACTTACAAACCAAGATTTACGTGGCTTTAATACCAATGCCCCTGCCAATGCTGCACAACCTGCAGAAATATGTACTACTGTACCACCTGCAAAATCTAAAGCTCCCATTTTAAGTAACAAGCCATTGGGATGCCAGCTCCAGTGTGCCAATGGTGCATATATTAATAAAGAAAATAAAATGGTGAAGAGGATATAGGCTGTAAAACGCATTCTCTCTGCAATTGCACCTACTACCAAACCTGGCGTAATAACGGCAAACATTAACTGAAAGAGGGAAAACAATAATAATGGGATGGTTAATGCAGTACCACCTTGTAAAATGGGTGCACCAGATAATACATTCTTAAAAAATAGAAACGTGGTTGGGTTGCCAATAAAACCGCCAATGGTATCGCCAAAACACAAACTAAAACCCACTATTACCCATAATACACTAACAATTCCTGCAGCTACTACGCTTTTCATCATGGTAGAAAGTACATTTTTGCGATGTACCATACCGCCATAAAAGAAGGCTAAACCAGGTGTCATTAAAAATACTAAGGCTGTAGCAAC
>JAYVRD010000248.1:0-4878 GCA_043776595.1 Chitinophagaceae bacterium
CCTCTAAAAACTATGAAAGGCTCAATGAATCATCAGTAGCAATAGTGCATTTATCAGCTATAAGGATTATGCTAAATCGTTTTTAGACAGCTTCTAAGAGAACTACACAAAGTGTTGAAGGTAGAAAAGCAGTTTAAAAAGCCTGATACCGAATTGCTGAGTTATGATATCGTACACCATATTGGTTTATCTTTAAACGAAGAATATGAAATACTTTGCTTATTAAAAGAAGTACAACGACTTGAATATTTAAAACGCCATCTAAAAAAAGTAATAGGCATAGCTCAGCAAATGGAAAGCTTAAAAGACCGCATACAATTAAATGGGCATTTTAGAGAGTTGAAAGGATTTAATTTTGATGTGTAAGCATCCAAACAAACTATTATGCAAATAACCCTGTGCTTCGATTTTGGCAACACTCGATTAAAATGTGCTGTATTTGCTGGCAAGCAGTTGCAAGATGTACTTGTGCTAGATAACGATACATTAGAAACCATCGAATCTATTTTGCAAAAGCATCAACCACAAAAAACAATTCTTTCCTCTGTTATAAACCATAATCCAGCAATTGAGGAATTATTAGCAGAAAAAACTTCCTTTCATAAGCTTAGTCATACTAGCAAACTACCCATTACCACGCCAGTGGGCAAACCAGAAACAATTGGGGCCGATAGGCTAGCAATTTGCTCGGCAGCGGTACACTTATACCCCAATCAACATAGTTTGGCTATTGGTTTGGGTAGCTGCATTACTTATAATTTTACCAATAAGTTTCACCAATTTTTAGGTGGTAGTATTTCTCCAGGTTTGCACATGCGTTTTAAGTCTATGCACCAGCAAACCGCTTTGCTACCTATGATAGCCGCAGAACATAACTTTCCACTAATTGGGTACGATACCAAAACAAATTTATTAAGTGGTGTTATTCATGGCGTAGCCAGAGAAATTGATGGTATTATTGATTTATACCAAGAAAAATATAGCAACATTAACGTGCTGTTAACGGGGGGCGATATGGCATTTTTTGTCTCTCACCTTAAAAAGAAGATATTTGCCGACCCTTATTTAATATTTAAAGGCTTATATGCAATTAGTGAGCAAAATTTTTAGCGTGGTAATAGCCGTTTGTTTAAGTACAGCCGCAACCCAAATTTCAGCACAGGAAAACTCTCCGTATTCTCGTTACGGTATGGGTGATATTTTTCCTACAGGTCATGCACTTAATAGAGGCATGGGTGGTATGGGTGTGGCTTATGCCGACCTTAAAAACATCAACTTTACCAATCCAGCTTCTTACGGAAACTTGTTGTATGTAACCTACGATGTAGGGTTACTTGTAGATGCAAGGGTTTTAAAAAGTGCCAGCCCTGAGGGTGTTTTTAAATCAACCAATTTTACCCCCTCTTATGTAAATATTGGCTTGCCAATAAATACTAAAAAACATATTGGTGGTGTAGTTGGTTTTCGCCCCTATTCTAGGGTCAACTATTCTATACTAGAAGCAAAAAGATTAACCACACCATCTGGCTTTACTGATAGTGTACAAACCTTATATGAAGGCAATGGAGGCTTAAATGAATTTTATGTGGGCATTGGTAGAAAATGGAAAAATGGACTTAGCCTTGGTGTAAATGTGGGCTATGCTTTTGGCAGAAAAGAAAATTATACCAAAATAAATTTTGTAAATGATACAATCGCCTATTACAAATCTAACTCAGGCACTACTGTAAACTTTCATGGTTTTTTTGCCGAATTGGGGCTTCAGTACGAAGCCAAACTAAAAGAGGTTGATTTGACTGCTAAAAAACTTAAGGAAACCTATTCTGTTCGTTTTGGTGCTACTGTAGCTTTAAACAGAAACTTAACTGCTACGCAAGATTTAGTAAGAGAAACGTTTGCTTATTCTTCAACAGGTTCTACAGCTACCATTGATAGTGTCTACTCCCTTAAAAACCAAAGAGGCAGTATTAAAATACCTGCTACTTATACGGCTGGTGTTATGTTTATGAAAACGGTGGGCAATACATATTTTATAGCTGATAAATGGAGTATTGGTGCAGAGTACACCACCAGCAATTGGACAAAATACAGTTATTACAATCAGTCAGATAAATTAACCACGGCATGGCAACTAAAAATAGGTGGTAGTTTTATACCCGATCCATTAAATGGCAACGGTTACTGGAATAAAGTAACCTATCGTGCTGGCTTTTACACAGGTAAAGACTATATTAATGCCGATGGTAAAGAATTAAAAGTGGTAGCAGGAACATTAGGTTTTGGCTTTCCTATTCGCAAGCAGAATTATAGCAACCAATTTACAGTTATACATACTTCATTTGAATTTGGCAAACGTGGTAGTGCCGTTAATAATGTTACCGATGGTTTTTTTCGAGTTTCTCTTGGCCTATCTTTGAGTGATATTTGGTTTATTAAACGCAAGAATGGTTAATTCTTCTTTTTACATAAAAAAAATTATGGTAGCACTTAGTATGTGCTGCCTTTTTTTGTGCAGTTGCGAAAACAAAATAGATCAGGTAAAAAATTTGGGTAAAAAGAAAGCTGGTGTAGAAGAAGGCTACAACATAGAAAGCTTAATGAGCCAAAATGCTAAAATGAAAGCCAAATTGGTGGCTCCTTATATGCTACGTTTTCAGGCAGATTCGCCCAGAATAGAATTTACCAAAACCCTAAAAGTCGATTTTTTTGATAGCACATTGGCTATAGAAACCAAACTGTTTTCTAAATATGCTAAGTATACCGAAGGTGATGGCAAAATTTTTTTAAGAGACAGTGTGGTAGTATTTAATGTAAAAGGTGATACCTTACTTACCAACGAATTGTGGTGGGATCAACAACGTGCTATTTTTTATACAGATAAAGCCATACAGTTTCGTAGCAAAGATGGTATTATTTATGGCACAGGCTTTTGGGCCGATCAAACCTTAAAAAATAAAACCATTAACAACCCCACAGGGTTTAGAAATGTACCAGATGGAACCTTGTAGCCTTGATTTAATTCCAAAGAATACATTCTTTTTTACTTGCCATAAATAATTTAAATATTTTTATAGCGGTATCCTTTTACTTAACTTTTCATCCTCAAACCCCTAAATATGAAATACGCAAAGTTATTGGCACTTGTATTTTTAATGGCATTTACATATGGTAATGATAAAAGTAAAGAAAACGCAGACACCAACACAAAAAGGGTAGAGCGAAAAATGCCCGAAAAAATCATAGAATCTTATGACTGTTTAGAAGGTACTGCAGCCGATAATTCTGTAGTAAAAGCATTAGAAATGGCTGGCGAATACATTAAAGGCAAAGCTGCAATTGATAGTATTGCTGTTTCCGATTCAGAACAAACTAACTATGGAGATCAGTATATAAAAGAAATTAAAAAATCGGGGGAACTGAAAATAGATGAAACCAGCAGACTGAATAAACGATTAGAAACCATTTTAAATGCATTGCTTAGCAAAAGACAAAATCCATCTAAGATAAAATATAATATTTATTTATTAGATGATACTACTACCATTAATGCTTACACATTTGGAGGTAAAATATTTGTAACCAAAGCCATCATTAACAAAGCCACTAGCGAAGATCAATTGTACGCCATTGTGGGCCATGAAATTGGGCATAACGAAAAAGGACATATAAAATCTACCCTGCAACAAATAAAAGCTGCCGAAAAGTATTTTGGCAAGTATAAAAACTTGGCCTTTATGGTAAAACAATCTATAGGCAATGTGTTTAATCAAAAAAATGAGTTGGAAGCAGATTATTATGGTATTGGGCTTGTTTATACCATGGGATACGATCCTTGCACTTTTGTAAGCTTTTGGGATACGATGGCTAAAAAAGAAGGCGATTACGATAAATGGGAAGACTTCATGCGTTCTCACCCATACAGTGCTACACGTAGTAAATGCCTTAAAGAACATATTCGTACCAACTACAAAATGGAATGTAAATAATCACTATTAATTCTATTTATTATTTATCAATAAAAAATTATTTGTAATGGAGTATAGGAAAATGGGACGAACAGGGTTGGAACTTAGTGTTTTAAGCTTTGGCAGCTGGGTTACCTTTCATAAACAAATGAATGATAGTAATGCTGATGAGCTAATGGGAATTGCTTATGATAATGGCATTAATTTTTTTGATAACGCCGAAGTATATGCGTTGGGTGAAAGTGAAAAAATGATGGGTAGGGTATTGAAACAAAAAAATTGGGATAGAACATCTTATGTAGTTTCTAGCAAAGCCTTTTGGGGTTGGCGGGGTACAGAAAACAAACCCAATCAAACTGGGCTTAGTCGCAAGCATTTGGTAGAAGCATGTAATGAAGCATTACAAAGGTTACAAATGGATTATCTGGATTTATATTTTTGCCATCGCCCAGATAAAAGTACGCCCATTGAAGAGGTAGTTTGGACAATGAACCACCTTATACAACAAGGCAAAATTTTATACTGGGGTACTAGTGAATGGAGCGGAGTAGAAATAATGGAAGCCCACCGAGTGGCAAAAGACTATCGATTGATTGGCCCAACCATGGAGCAACCACAATACAATTTATTTACCAGAGAAAAGATAGATAATGAATATCTTGAAATTTATAAGAATGTAGGGTTAGGTACAACTATATGGAGCCCATTAGCTACAGGGTTGCTTACAGGAAAATATAACAATGGTGTACCGGCAGATAGTAGATTAGGCTTAAAGGGTTTTGAATGGCTGCAAGAAAGATGGATTGATGAAGACAAAATAAATAAAGTAAAAAAATTATCTCTTGTTGCGGATCAATTAAATGTAAGCCTCGCATCATTAAGCATTGCTTGGTGTATTAAAAACCCAAATGTT
>JAYVRD010000249.1:0-4853 GCA_043776595.1 Chitinophagaceae bacterium
CCAACATGCCAACAAAATCATTGCTATTAGCCAGCAAACCAAAGACGATATCGTTAACTTCTATAAAATTCCAGAAAGTAAAATAGCTATTTGCTATCAAAGTTGCAATCCTGCTTTTGTCATAGCTGTAAGTGAACCAGAAAAGCAACGCATTAAAGAATACTACCTTTTGCCAGAGCAATATTTCCTATATGTGGGTAGCGTTATAGAAAGAAAAAATTTGTTGACGATTTGTAAAGCGTTAAAAATATTAAAGCAAAGTTCCACCTCTTTTGGTAATCGAGGAGTGGTTATTCCTTTGGTAGTAATTGGCGATGGGGGCAAATACAAGCAAGAAGTAAAACAATATATTACTGAACATGGATTAATAAACGATGTCATTTTTCTATCAGAAAAGTTTACCAATGCATCTTTTAAAACTGCACAAGATTTTCCTGCTATTTATCAAAATGCATTGTGTATGATATACCCTTCTACGTTTGAAGGGTTTGGTATTCCTGTACTAGAAGCTTTGTGGAGTAAGATTCCTGTAATTACTAGCAACGTAAGTTGTATGCCCGAAACTGGAGGTAATGCAGCTTACTATGTAAACCCTTTGAGCGAAAATGAAATGGCAGAAGCCATGCTTGCCGTAGCTAACAGCCAACCACTAAGAAATGATATGATTGCCAAAGGTTGGATCCATGCACAAAATTTTACACAACAAAAATGTGCTGAGGAGGTGATGAAACTCTATAAAACTTTATAAAATAAATGCAGTATAAATGGGGACTATCTTTTTTGATACTGATGTAGTTTGAGTTTAGTAAAAAGATTAAATACGTTGCACCAAAGATGCCATGAAAAACAATATTTGAATGGAGCGTCGCCACCATCGCTGCCATGAAATACGAAAGTTGGTAACAAAACAAATTTCTAAAAATATTATGATAGATTTTACCAACGACATCACCCAAAGTCTACAAGTTTTACAAAATGGTGGAGTTATCCTTTACCCAACTGATACCATTTGGGGCTTGGGTTGCGATGCTACCAATGAAAACGCTGTTGAAAAAATAATTAACCTAAAAAACAGACCATCCACCAAAAGTTTTGTAGTGCTTGTGGCCGATGAAAGACAACTGATGCAATATGTAGCAGCACTAGATTTAGCAGTATTCGATTTTTTAGATACACAAATAAATCCTACCACCGTTGTTTACAATAATGCCATTGGCTTGGCAGAAAATTTATTGGCAGCAAATGGTAGTGTAGCCATTCGTATATGTAAAGATGATTTTTGTAAAAACTTAATCAAACGTTTTAGAAAACCCATTGTTAGCACTTCTGCCAATCTTAGTGGAGAGCCTTCCCCTTCGTTATTTAAAGAAGTTTCTAATCAAATAAGATGTGGCGTTGACTATGTAGTTCTCCATCGTCAAAACGATGAAACCCAAGCCCAACCATCATCCATCATTAAATGGAGCAATGGCTTGGTAGAAAAAATTCGATAACCTTTTTCCACATTTACTGTGCACAAACCTGTGTAAATGAGAATTTTACCTGTGTAAAACCGAATTTAATTTGGGCAAAACCCTGTGTATAAAATTTAATGTTGTTTTCTCTAACTTTTTTAATGTATTTACGTTTATTCACAAGATTTTACTTATAAAATTGGTAACATGACAAGAATTATACTTGATGTTCCTCCAGAAAAATTAACTTCCTTTCTCCATCTCATCAACCAGTTGGAGCTAAGTAATCATTCAATAAGTTCTCAAGTAAATTCCAAGCCTGCCCAACCTACTTTCAATTTTCGTTCTCTTACTTCTAAGTATTTATTGTTTGATTGGGAATTTTTTGACAACGAGTTAGAGTTTGAATAAATCCTCAAGATTATATCTTTGCCCCTGCATGGACATACAGTGTACAGATACAGAACTAAAAATACTCAACACAATTGCAACTACAGCCCAACAACTTAATGTAGAATGTTATTTAATTGGTGGCTTTGTAAGAGATAAAATTATTGGCAGACAAACCAAAGACGCTGACATTGTTTGTCTAGGCGATGGTATAGAACTGGCACATAAAGTAGCAGAGCAGTTTTCTCCTAAACCTTATGTGGCATACTTTAAAAACTTTGGTACAGCACAAATAAAACTCAAGGTTTTCAACAATTTGGGTTTAGCTCTTTCTCCTTTGGAGAAAACGGAGGATGAGCTATTTGAAATAGAATTTGTAGGTGCAAGAAAAGAAAGCTACACCTACGATAGCCGCAAGCCAGCTGTTACCCAAGGTAGTTTAGAAGATGACCAAAACCGCCGAGATTTTACTATCAACGCATTGGCCATTTCTCTCAACAAAAATAATTTTGGTAAAATAATTGACCCTTTTAATGGATTACAAGCCATTGAAGAAAAAATTATACAAACACCACTTGCCCCTGCACAAACTTTTAGCGATGATCCTTTAAGAATGCTTAGGGCTATACGTTTTGCAACGCAATTAAATTTTGCTATTGCTCCTTCAACCTTTCAAGCAATTATTGATAATGCAGAAAGAATAAAAATTATTTCTAAAGAAAGAATTATTGATGAACTCAATAAAATGATGCTATCTGCCAAGCCATCTATTGGTTGGGATTTATTAAGCAAAAGCGGATTGCTACAAATTATTTTTCCGCAAATGATGGCACTACATGGTGCAGAATATGTAGACGGTTTGGGGCATAAAGATAATTTTTACCACACTTTACAAGTACTAGATAATATTTGCCAAAACACCAACGACCTTTGGCTACGTTGGGCAGCACTTCTTCACGATATTGGCAAGCCACCCACCAAAAAATTTGAAGAGGGACATGGTTGGACATTTCATGGGCACGAAGTAGTGGGTGCTAGAATGGTACCTAAAATTTTTACACAACTAAAGCTGCCATTAAACGAAAAAATGAAGTTTGTGCAAAAGCTGGTGTTGCTGCATTTACGCCCCATTTCTTTAACCAAAGAAAACATTACCGATAGTGCCATAAGGCGTTTATTATTTGATGCTGGCGATGATATTGATGAGTTAATGATGCTTTGCAATGCAGACATTACCAGCAAAAACAAACAAAAAGTAAAACGTTTTCTACAAAATTTTGAGCTGGTAAGAGAGCGTATGAAAATTGTAGAAGAGAATGACCATTTACGCAATTGGCAGCCACCCATTACAGGAGAATTTATTATGCAAACCTTTGGTTTAGCACCCAGTAGAGAAGTTGGTTTTATTAAAGATGCCATCCGAGAAGCCATTTTGGATGGAGAAATTGAAAACAATTACGATGCTGCCTACAACTTTATGTTAGCAAAAGCCCAGCAACTCAATTTGCTTCCTATCCAATAAACTGTATTTTCGTAGCTAATGTTGTTTTTGTGTAGCCAGCAGTTGTAGTACTATTAAACTTCTGTTGCGTCGCACACTTCAACTTTTGGAACTTTTTTGAGCAAGCAATTACCATAATGCTTTACATCTCATCAAAACCCAAATTTTTCAAAAACAACTACAAACCATAACCAATAAACTGTTTACATGGCTATTTTAAAATTTAGAGTGTATTTAGAAGAAGATGATGCAGTGTACAGAGACATTGTAATAAAACATACCCAAACTTTTGTAGAGTTGCATTACACTATTCTAAAAGCATTTGAGTTTGATAATAAACACCAAGCTACTTTTTTTAGAAGCAACGATGCTTGGCTCCGTGGGCGTGAAATAACTTTTGAAAAGTACGATAAAGAGTATACCGTACAGCCCTTGTTTATGCAAGAAACAACTATGGGTAGCGAGATAAGAGATACCAACCAAAAGTTTGTATACGTGTACGATTTTGTGAAAAGTTGGATATTTCAGCTAGAGTTAATTAATGTAAGCAAAGAAGAAAGTTCTAAAACCGAATATCCATCGGTAAGCCGTAAAGAAGGAATAGGCCCACAACAGTATGGCACAAAGAGTTTGCTAGGAGATAAGTTTAATGACATTGAAGAAAAGTACGACCTAACCGCTGTTGCCGAAGGTTTTGGAATAGAAGGTGGTGAAGTTGCTGAAGCTACAGAAGATGCTGAAGAAATTTTTGGAGAAGATGAATTGGGTGGTAAGGAAGAGATTTAATAAACTAAAATTACAAATAATCATTTATCAATAGCCTCAGCAATGAGGCTATTTGGTTTTATCAAATTAATGCATCTGTGGTAAAGCAAGAAGATACCGTTATCATTATTTGTGGCCCAACAGCTGTTGGCAAAACGGCTTTGGCTATACAGCTTGCACAGCATTTTAAAACAAAAATAATTTCTGCCGATAGTAGGCAATGCTATAAAGAGCTAAACATTGGCGTAGCCAAACCAACAACGCAAGAACTAAATGCTGTGCAACATTTTTTCATCAATTCACACTCCATTAATGATGAGTTAAATGCTGCCGTATTTGAAAAATATGCTTTGCAAAAAGCTCAAGAAATTTTTACAGAAAACCCAATTGCCATTATGGTAGGTGGCACAGGCTTGTACATAAAAGCTTTTTGCGAAGGAATGGATGCCATACCTGAAGTGCCTGCAACACTTAGGAAAAAACTAAACGATAACTACAAAACCAACGGACTTGAATGGCTACAAAACGAATTGCAAACCAAAGACCCAAGCTTTTGGCAAACTGCCGAGCAGCAAAACCCACAACGATTACTTAGGGCTTTAGAAGTGGTGGAGGCAACAGGGCAATCAATCAACAGTTTTAGAAAAGGAGAGAAGCTACAACGCCCATTCAATATTATTAAAATAGGGTTGGACCGGCCAAGGCAAGAACTCTACAACAGAATAAGCCAAAGGGTAGATAAT
>JAYVRD010000250.1:0-18935 GCA_043776595.1 Chitinophagaceae bacterium
TAAATTTTACCCACCCATTCTTCTCTGCCCCATTTAGCACAGCCTACATATACCTTAGCGTTTTTATTTTGTTTACCGCTTAAAACTGTTGCATTAAAAGCAGGTTCTTTTGGCAATATAAAGTCAATGCTATCCAATTCAGTTTCTGCTACTCTTCCAAATTCCATCGTTTGTAATTAAGGTAGCCAAATATACAATTTCATAGCAGCAAAACTTACATTTGCATGTATGAAAAAGTTGTGGCTCATAAGTATAATTATAGTAGCAATATTGGGTGCTTATTCTTTTATACCAACCAAGCCTATAACTACAAAATCTCAGTTGGGACAAAAATTATTCAACGATAAAATACTGAGCAAAGATTTCTCAATAAGCTGTGCCAGCTGCCATATACCAGGGTTTGGCTTTGCCGATACTGTAGCTTTTAGCACAGGTATTTATGGAAGGCTCACTAAACGTAATACCCCTTCGGTTTTAAATATGTTCAACCGCCCCTATTTTTTTTGGGATGGACGTGCAGCCTCTTTACAACAGCAATCTTTAATGCCCATTACGCACCCAAACGAAATGGGCTTGCCTATGAAAGAAGCTATTGAAAGACTTGCCAATAACAAAGAATACAAGACTCTTTTCCTCAAGATATTTAAGCAAGTACCAACAGCAAAAAATTTATCGGCTTCCATTGCTGCTTTTGAAAATACTTTAGAAACGGGGCGCAGCAAATTTGATTTGAGCGTAGATGATAAAGACACATTAAACGAGCAAGAAGAACGTGGAAGAAAATTATTTATTGGCGATAAAACACATTGTTTCGATTGCCACCGTGGCGAAGATTTTACCAACGACGAATTTAGAAACATAGGCTTGTACGATAGCGATGAACTAAACGATAAAGGGCGGTATACCATAACCAAGGACACCAACGATATTGGCAAATTTAAAGTGCCAGGCTTACGAAATATTGCTATCACTGCACCCTATATGCATAATGGCAAATTTAAAACTTTAGAAGAAGTAGTGGAATATTACAACAACCCAACTGCTTTTGTAAGTAACCCCATCAACATAGATAAAACCTTTGCGGTACCTCTTGGTTTAAGCAAGCAAGAGAAAGCCGACTTGGTAGCGTTCTTAAAAACCTTAACTGACAAACGATTTGTAAGGTAGAAGTATTTTGTAGCCAACTTTCTAATACAAATTTGGCTTCGGTTGCGTCGCACATGTTAAGCTATGATATACTATTGGGCTGTTGGCACTATATATTATTAAACATGTTTCTTAAAACGATAGGTATGCCTTACAATCCATTTGTTTTCCCCTTCAAATTTCACTTCTTTCTTGATGATGAAAGTTGTTAAAGTAATGGTGAATGTTCTTTTAATGATTGCTTGCTTATTATCATTACCATCCACATCTTTTTTCTCTGTTACTATTTCTAATAACCCGTCTTTTAATTTTTTAGTTGAGACTACTTTATAGTCGTCTAGCATGGTTCCATCTTTACTTACAATCATCGAATCTTTTTGATTGGCATGGGGCTCAGTGCTATAACCAATGGAACGTAAGAAGATATTTGGATTATCCTTACTCTGCTGAAACATAGTGTTAGCAGGCATTGTAAAGGGTTCATTACTTTTATAATCTAAATAAGTTAGTGTGCCTACCCATGAACCTTCAAATGCCTTTAATTGTGTAGGTGTTACTTTTTGTGCTGATGATTGAAGTACCAAAGTGAAGATAGATATAACAATGCTGATTATTTTTTTCATGGTGTGTATTTGAATAAAGTTAATAAATACTGATTAATTTTTGTAACCCATTGATAAGCCCAAATCGCCTTTTACAAACAACTCTACCGCTGCTTTATCGTTGGTGGCATTAGCTACTACAAGGGCTGTATTTTTATCCACGGTTATATTAACTGTTTGTTGTGGCTTTACAATTTGCGATGAATGTTTGCCACCAGTTATTGGTGCATGATATACTTCTACATTATTGGGTGAAATATTTTTCAAGCGAACTTTTACTTTGCCATGTTCATTATTACCTAACACAAAACTTTCATTGGGTTTTATGCTGGTGGTAGAAGTTAAAGTTTTGCATGAAGTAGCAAATACTACTAATGCTAGTAAGGCAATGATTATTTTTTTCATGTTGTTTTGTTTTATGCCTCTAACCCATAAAAGGATTATTGGCGATGATTGTTTATTGTTGATTTAAATTTTGTTTCGATAAAAGCCAAATATTTATTCTACAGTTGCAGTGTGCGACGCAACAGGTGTTCAATTGAAATACGACTGTTTGTCCCAAAAAAATTACTTACTTTTTATTCTATCCATTTCATTTTCACTACCTGTTTGCCTGTCTCTTGCAGCTTTTATTTTAGTGTTTCCAAAACGATAAGCGAAGCTGATAGAAATATTTTTGCTCTCCCATTTTCGATAAGTAAGCATGTTAAGATTAGTTGTGTTAGTAGTTTGCTGCCAGCGTTGTGTATTGAACAAATCGTTGATGCTACAACGCAACGTAGCCTTGTTGTTGAGCAAAATTTTACTTGCTCCAATATTAATGCTACCAATGGGTTTGGAAGTATAAATAGTAGTGGTATTTTGGTAATTAAACCAACCACTAACTTCTGCCTTCCAATTATTTTTTAGTGTAAACCAATTGCCTACATAACCATTAAAACCAATACTATTTTGTTTGTTAGTTGTGTTTACACCATAGCCATTAATAATGGTATTGTGTTGCTGCCAATAAGGTTCAGCAGAGAGGTAAGTATTCCACCATTTAGTGAGTTGTAAAGGTGTACTAAGGCTAAGGTTTACCATTTTTCTATTGCCTGAATTTTGAGGAATCATAATGGTATTACTTTCATTTTGATAAGTCAGTTGTTCTATATGGTTATTGGTTTGGCTGAACTTTAATTTAACGCTACTTGCATATTTGTAGGTGTAGATTAACTCTACACCATAACTAATTTGTGGAATTAAATATGGGTTACCTACTTCGCTATTAAATGCATCTAACACATAGATAAAAGGGTTTTGATCTTGATAGTTTGGGCGGTCAATACGTTTGCCAATATTGATACCAAACTGATGATTATCGCTTGCTTTATATTGAACAAAAAAGGTAGGAAATAAATTGATATAGCTGGTATCAGGATTATTGATTTGCTGATTTTTTAAATTAATAGATGTCGCTGAAACCCTTGTGTACTCAGCACGTAAGCCAGCTTGAATGGTAATTTTTTTAAACGCTCTATTATAATTTAGATACGCTGCATTGATGTTTTCTTTGTAGTTGAATAGATTGGTTTTGCCAGTGTCTTGTAACCAATTATCATTAATGTTGTTTAATACTTGTAAGTTATTTTTTGTATTGCTCATCACTGTTTTAATACCCATTTCTATAGTTGCATTGTTTGTTAATTTTTTACTGTAATCAATTTTTGCTGAAGCAATTTTAATGTTTACATCCACATTATTTTGCAAAGCATTTTCAGCAAATTTTATTTGGGCTTGGTTACTTAAAGTATTGGTTACGGTGTTGTATAAACTTGAGTTGAAGTTGGCATAATCTGCATCCACATTTAGTTCTTCGCCATTACTCGTGTACTTATAATTTAAATTTATGTTGCTGCGTTTGTTTACAAAAGGAGCTAGACTTCTTGTTGCAACATTGGTATCAGCATGGTTAATTTGTTGTAGCAAAGTGTTGCTGTTATTGTCCATGGTGGTTTTATGATAGTTGTTCATAAATAGCAAGCCAATGGTATTTTTTTTATTGATGGCATAATCAACACCTGTTCTTAAATTATTACTCTTATAAACATCGCTTTCCACACTTCGCTGAATATAATTTTTGCTAATAGTAGTTCTATCATTATTGGCAATTGTATTTTGATTGCCATTGTTTATGCCAACAGTAGTGTACCAATTTATTTTATTCTTACGGAAATTGAAAGTGGCATTGGCGTTTTCCCTTGCATGGGTTGCTTGTTGATGACCAATAGTAATGTTTCCATTAAAGCCGTTGGTTAAACTCTTTTTCAATTTAATATTTATAATTCCTGCATTGCCAGCAGCATCATATTTAGCACTTGGGTTGGTTATTAATTCAATCTCTTTTATGTTGCCCGCTTCTATGGTTTTTAAAAGTTGTGCAAGGTCTTGTTTGCTGAGTTGTGTATTCCTTCCATCTATTAAAATTTGTACACCAGTTTTGCCGCCCATTTGTATATTTTCATTTCCATCAACCACTACGCCTGGTGCAGATTTTAATAACTCCAACGCATTTTGACCAGCAACTGTTGGTCGGTTGTCGATATTCAAAACAATTTTGTCAACCCTATTTTCTATAAATGGTTTCTTGGAAACTACAGTAATCGAATCTACTTTTTTGGAACGTAAAGTATCTTGACTGTTTGCTTGTAAGCAAATGAAGCTGGTAATAATGATGAGCAACTTTTTCATGTTGTTGGTTTTGTTGGTGCAATTTGTAACCAAACAAAACGGTTGCCGCCTCATATTATGTTTTGAGGCTTTTGTAAGTAGTATCAAATCTTGAACCCTTGCTGGTAAAGGATTTCAACAATGGAAAGCGATGATTTGAGACGAGAATAGAACACAGATTTTACGGTTTGGATAATTTAAAACTGATTTTTTGTTACCAGCAGTTGAATAAATATGGAACTTCTGTTGCGTCGCACACTTGTACTTTTGGTTCTTTGCTGAACTTTTTACTTAACCACAAAGAACACAAAGAAAAAACAACACAAAGTACACAATCAAAAACCCTTGTGTTCTTTGTGAAAACCTTTGTGGACTTTGTGGTAAAACTACGCTTCGATGAAAGTTTAATGCGTATTCATCTGTTGAAATGTGCGACGCAACTGAAGCTAAATGCTTATTCTTCTGCTCGTCCCACAACAAATTCCTTTGGGTTTTTACCAGTCAATTTTTTAAAGGCACGGTTAAACGTAGCCTTACTATTAAAGCCAGCATCGTAGGCAATGCTCATGATGGTTAGGTTGGCATTGGCAGCATCTTGAAGCTGTTTTTTTACTTCTTCTACCCGATAAAAATTTACAAAATCATTGAAGTTCATTTCAAAACTTTGGTTAATTATTTTTGATAACAGAGAAGGATTGGTTTTTAAACCTTTTGCCAAATCCGTTAAAGTAAGCTCAGGATTTTTGTACTGCTTATTAGTAACAACAGCTTCAAAAACTTTGGCTTTCCATTCATTTGAAATTGTGGATTCCTGTTTGGTTTCAATGGTAGTCGAAATTTCTTCGTAACTAATATCTTCAGTTGTAGGTTGCATAGGGGCAGCCAACTGCAAAGGCATTTGGTACTTTAAAAAGTCCAACTCAAACTTTACTTTGTTTTCAATAGAGTTGCTGTAACCCGTTATGGCGATATAGTAAAATAACAAAGCAAATAACAAATAGTACCACCAAGCATCTTGATAATTTAGACCAGTACCAACCAATTCAAGCACACCCAATATTAGCGATGATAAAAAGTAAATGAAGAATGCAATCAAGAAATTACGAACCCATTTAAAGGTAACGGTATCAGCAAAGGATAGCTCCTGTACAATGAACCTTCTGTAATTATTGTAATAACGAATGCAAAGAATTAAGTAAAATAAAATACTGATTAAACCAAGTGCCACATACCAAGTTTGGAAGTCTGGGTCATTTTGTCCATCCATTAAAAAATACTTTTTTAGGACGATTCTGTCGGTTACTGCTACAACCATATTCCAGACAATAAATAAAATGCCAGGCAACAGATGCAGCCAATATTTTTTGATAAATGTAAATTTGGGATTGAGCAAACTCTGCACATAAAAAAAGATAACTGGACCAAGTAATAACGTATGATGAAAGGGCATGTAGAATAAAAAATTCCTGCATTCCATACAAATAGTGCCATTGTACCAGCCTGCAAAACCCAACATCCATGGACAGATATACAAAATGGAAAGTAGCAAGAAAAAACTTAACCATTTATCGCTGCTGTTCTCATTTTTAATGCCTTTACGAAATAACAAAATGGCATACACCAAACCGTGTACAAAAAAGATAAGCAGTAATCCACTATAGCGGTTGAAGATAAATGGCATGGTTTGAAGATAACAGAAAGTCCATTGAAATGTTCATATACTTTGTGTAAATTAAATGATATTTTGGCTAGCTCCACTTACTACTATTCCTACATTCATGATCTTTGTATTTACAAAAGGGATTATATCACTTAAGGATATTCTTCATTTAAAACATTGTTATGTAATGTATTTTCAAACGCATTTCAATTCCTGCATTGTAAATGCCAAATTCCTTTCCGCAGTTTAAAATGTGCGACGCTACCGCTGCCCAATAGCACCCTAAAAGCTGGCTACAAAAAACTTCTAATTTCTATCTTATTTCTCCCCATTTGGGAGTGGAAAAATAGCTTAATTTAATACCGTTTTACCACCTTATTTTCCTTATTTTCGCCATCCTGCATTTTTTAATCAAATTCAAGCAGGATAAGACATTATGAGCGACGAACAACAAAAAAGCAACGATGCCCAAAATAAAAATTATGGTGCAGATAGCATTCAGGTTTTAGAAGGCTTAGAGGCTGTGCGTAAACGCCCAGCCATGTACATTGGCGATATTGGCGTAAAGGGCTTACATCACTTGGTGTATGAGGTGGTGGATAATAGTATTGATGAAGCCTTAGCTGGTTATTGCAAAAATATTACTGTAATCATACACGAAGACAACTCTATTAGTGTGCAAGACGATGGTAGGGGTATTCCCACTGGCATAAACACCAAAGAAAAAAAGAGTGCCTTAGAAATAGTAATGACAGTGCTGCATGCTGGTGGTAAATTTGATAAAGACACGTACAAAGTATCTGGTGGATTGCATGGCGTAGGTGTAAGTTGTGTAAATGCATTAAGTAGCGTATTGCAAGTAACGGTAGAACGAGAGGGCAAAATTTTTGAGCAAGAATACAGAACTGGTATTCCTCAATACCCAGTAAGAGAAATTGGTGTGAGTGATAAAACAGGTACCAAAGTACATTTTTGGCCTGATGCTACTATTTTTCAAACTACTACTTATACAAGAGAAATTTTAGAAGGCAGATTGCGTGAACTATCTTTCTTAAACAGAAAAATTTCCATCACCATACACGATTTAAGAGAATTGAATGACGATGGTACAACCTACACAAAAGTTTTTTATAGCGAAGGTGGAATAGTAGAATTTGTGGAAATGTTGGATAAAACAAGTAATCGTACACCACTGATTTCTACAACATTATATTTTGAAGGACATGATGAAGTGAGTAATGTAGCTGTGGAAGTAGCGATGACTTATAACAATGATTATAAAGAACATATTTTTAGCTATGTAAATAACATTAACACTATTGAAGGTGGTACACACGTTACGGGTTTTAGACAAGCCTTAACACGTGTGTTTAAAGCGTATGGTGATAAAGAAGGTTTATTTGAAAGAGCAAAAGTAGAAGTAGAAGGAGATGATTTTAGAGAGGGATTGAGTGCCATTATTTCTGTAAAAGTACCAGAGCCACAATTTGAAGGACAAACCAAAACCAAATTGGGTAATAGCGATGTAGCTGGTACAGTACAAACCACAGTAGGTAAAGCCTTACAAGCTTATTTAGAAGAAAACCCAAGAGAAAGTAAGAATGTTATTTCTAAAATAATTTTGGCTGCTCAGGCAAGGGTGGCAGCTAAAAAGGCTAGAGAGTTGGTACAACGTAAAACTGTTTTGAGTGGTGGTGGTTTGCCTGGTAAGCTGGCAGATTGTAGTGAACGTGATCCAGAAAAATGTGAGTTGTACTTGGTAGAAGGAGATTCGGCTGGTGGTACTGCAAAACAAGGGCGTGAAAGAGCGTATCAAGCAATACTACCCTTACGAGGTAAAATATTGAACGTAGAAAAAGCCATGGAGCATAAGATTTATGAGAACGAGGAGATAAGAAACATGTACACAGCTTTGGGTGTTACAGTAGGTACCCCAGATGATCCTAAAGCTTTGAATATGGCCAAACTGCGTTATCATAAGTTAATTATTATGACTGATGCCGATGTAGATGGTAGCCATATTGCCACACTAATTCTTACATTTATTTTTAGATACATGAAAGAAATGGTAGAGCAGGGATATGTGTATTTGGCCCAGCCACCACTATATTTAGTAAAAAGAGGTAAAGAACAAGAGTATGCCTATAACGAAGATCAACGCAAAGCATTGGTAATAAAATTAGGTGCTGGTAAAGAAGATAGCGTACACATACAACGCTACAAAGGTTTGGGTGAAATGAATGCAGACCAACTTTGGGAAACCACCATGGATCCTGCACGTAGAGTGCTAAAACAAGTAACCATTGATAGTGCTGCTGAAGCCGATAGAATATTTAGTATGCTAATGGGCGATGAAGTAGCCCCACGTAGAGAGTTTATAGAAACCCACGCTAAGTATGCAAGGATTGATGTGTAATAAAGGCATTTTAGTTGTTTAAAAATGTGGTTTTTGTATTGGCTAATATCAGTTTCAGACGGGTAATTTTCCCCAACTTTTACTAATAAGTAAAAAATTCCTTAGCTTGTGCATTACTAACTAACCAAAATTCATTTACTAACCCAAAAATTCTAAGTTATGGACACAAGCAAAATGATTAAAGCATACTGCCTTAAAACAAAGGAAAAAAATGTTCCTATGCAGGATGCAGTGATTACCAAAACAGCTAAAGGTGGCTATATGGCTGGTGGTAACGACGGCAAAGGAAATAAAATGGCTGCCATTTTAAGCGAAGCAAAAGCATTACAGGCTATTGCCGATGGAGTAGCTAAAAAAGGATTCTAAAAAATCTTGTAAACTGATAAGGCGGTAGATATTACAAATATCTACCGCTTTTTTGTTTACTATATTTATCAAACTATACATCTCACTATTAGTTTACCTAAATCTCTTTATTGTAAAACGCTTAAATAATTATGTTTTATTTTTTGGTACGAAAACTGAAAACCATTCAACAGTTATCCTCGTATTTAAAAAACATTAAAACATCATTTATGAAAAAGATTGTAAGCACACCCAACTTACGCCAATTAGCATTTTGCTTTTTAGTAGTTATCGGTATATCATCTTGCAAAAAAGACAATGGAGTAACACCTGCCGCAAGACCAGACCTTACCTTTTATGCTTTAAACAGCAACAATCAAATATTAAAACTTAATGCAAAAACAGTAGAAACAACAACCACTACTGTAAGTATTATTGGCTTGCCAGTAGGCGAAAAAATTGTAAGTATAGATTTTAGACCAGCAACTGGTCAGCTATATGGCTTGGGCAGTAGTAGTAGATTGTATATGATTAACTACGATAATGGCAATGCCTTCCCATTAGGTACAGCAGCATTTACACCAACACTTTCTGGTACTATTAGTAATATTGATTTTAATCCAACTGTAGATAGAGTAAGATTGGTAACCGATGCAGCCCAAAACCTAAGATTAAACCCCGAAACAGGTACAGTAGCTGCAACAGATGCCAATATCAATGGTGGAAGTTCACCCACAATTACAGGAATTGCCTACACCAATAATAAAGCTGGTGCAAGCACAACCGTTTTGTTTGATATTGATGCCACAACAAAAAAACTCTATCGCCAAGAGCCACCCAATAATGGCATATTGGTAGAAGTAGGAAACCTAAACGTAAACTTTACAGGACAAGCAGGTTTTGATATTAATAGCGATAATAGTATTGCATTGGCATCACTTACAGTTAATTCAAAATCTCAACTACACACCATAGATATTAATACAGGTGCAGCTACTTACTTAGGAGATTTTGCTACCAATGTTATAGACATAGCCATACCTACAGATGCAGTTGCCTATGCAGTGGATGAAACTAATAATTTACTCATATTCGATCCTACAAAAACGGCAACCATTGTTTCTAAACCTATTACTGGTTTAAACGTTGGCGAAAATGTAGTGGGCTTAGATTTTAGACCAGCCAATGGACAATTATATGCCCTAGGCACAACAGCTTTGGGTACTGCAAGATTACTTACCATTAATGCTTCAAGTGGTGCAGCAGCAGTTGTAGGCATAGGCTTTACAGTAAATACAAGTAGCACTAGTTTTGGTTTTGATTTTAATCCAACAGTTGATAGAATTCGTGTGGTAACCAATAGCGGTCAAAACCTACGTTTAAATCCAAATGATGGAACAGTAGCAGCTACAGATGCAAACCTAAATCCTGGTACACCATCAATAAGCGGTGCTGCTTATACCAATAATTTTCCAGGAGCTACTACCACTACTTTGTATGTGTTAGATGCTACTAAACTGTATACTCAAAATCCACCAAACAATGGTACGTTAGTAGATAATGGCAACCTTGGCATAACCATAGATGCAGCTAATGGCTTTGATATTGGTGGAAGAAGTGGTACAGCATTTGGCTTATTTACAGTAGGCACTACCAATAAAATTTATACCATCAACCTTACTAGTGGTGCAGCTACAGTGTTGGCAGATTTTGCCATCAAAACAAGAGGCATGACAGTTGGTTTAGGATTTTAATTTATAGTAATCATTTACATACAAAAAACTCCTGTAGCATTTGCTTACAGGAGTTTTTTATTTAAAACAATTTGGGCGTGCCCCTTTGGGTCGGGCTATTCGCTACAAGTCCTCGCTGCGTTCGTGCCTCACTTGCTGTGGGCTTTTCGCTGCTATCCCTCACGCAGCAAAAAGTAAATCTTAGATTGAAGATGCTACTGGTGTAGATATGGCTTTATACATTCTATTTAAAAAGGTTTGCATTTCTTTCATTCCTTTTACATCATCTACCACCAACAAAAAGTTTTTGGCCACTTGTTTTAGCTTGGCTTTATTGGTACCAGTTTGTAAATAAGCAAGTATATTTTTAAATGTGTCACTTTCAAAATAAGGACTATCGTTTTTATTTACAAAGTAGCAACGCATTGTTTTTTCTTTTAAACTCATTTTTTCAAAACCCAATTTTACAGCTAACCAACGGCAGCGTACGGTAGTAAATAAATCTTCTACTTCACTAGGTATGGGTCCAAATCTATCCAGCATTTCTACATGAAAATTTTCTAGTGCTTCGTCGTTTTCGCAGTTATCCAATCTGGTATAAAGCGATAAACGTTCTGTTATACTTTCTACATAACTATCAGGTATCAAAATTTCTAAATCGGTATCAATCGTACAATCGCTTACAAAATCATCTTGCTTACTAATTTCTTCTTTAAACAATTCTTTAAACGAAGTGCGTTTTAATTCTCTAATGGCTTCTTCTAAAATTTTCTGATACATTTCAAAACCAATTTCTGCCATAAATCCACTTTGCTCACCACCTAGCATATTGCCAGCACCACGTATATCCAAATCTCTCATAGCTATTTGAAAGCCACTGCCAAGGTCGCTAAACTGCTCTAAGGTTTGTAGGCGTTTTCTACTATCGGTAGGTAAGGTACTCATTGGTGGAGCTAATAAATAACAAAATGCTTTTTTATTGCTACGCCCTACACGCCCACGAAGTTGATGCAAATCGCTTAAGCCAAACTGGTGTGCATTGTTTACCATAATGGTATTTACATTGGGTATATCAACACCACTTTCAACAATATTGGTACAAATAAGTACGTCATATTTTTTATCAATAAAATCTAAAATTCTTTCTTCTAGTTGGTCGCCTTCCATTTGGCCATGTGCATACGAAATGGCTAGGTCGGGGCATTGGGCTTGTATCAATGCTGCCATTTCAGCCAAACCCTTTACACGATTATGTATAAAAAATACTTGACCACCACGTTCGGTTTCATAGTAAATAGCATCTCGTATAAATTCATCGTTAAACACCCTCACTTCTGTTTGTATAGGTTGCCTATTGGGTGGTGGCGTGTTCATAATGCTTAAGTCTCTTGCACCCATCAAACTAAACTGAAGTGTACGTGGTATGGGCGTTGCTGTAAGCGTTAAACTATCAACATTGGTTTTTAATAGTTTTAGTTTTTCTTTATGGGCTACACCAAATTTTTGCTCTTCATCTATTACCATTAAACCTAAATCTTTAAACTTGGTATCCTTGCCCAGCAAGCCATGTGTACCTACAATAATATCTATTTTGCCTTCGGCAAGTTTTTGTAAGGTTTCCTTTTTTTCTTTAGATGATTTAAAGCGGTTTACATAATCTACGGTTACAGGAAAATCTTTAAACCTTTCTTTAAACGTTTGATAATGTTGGTATGCCAAAATGGTTGTAGGTACTAGCACAGCAGCTTGCTTGCCATCTACCACTGTTTTAAAAGCAGCACGTATAGCTACTTCTGTTTTACCAAAACCCACATCGCCACATACCAATCTATCCATGGGCGATAAAGATTCCATATCTTTTTTTACATCTTCTACCGCTTTGGCTTGGTCGGGTGTGTCTTCATAAATAAAACTGGCTTCCAATTCCGTTTGCATATAGTTGTCTGGGCTATGAGCAAAACCTTCTTGTGCCTTACGTTGGGCATAGAGTTTTATTAAATCAAAAGCAATTTCTTTAACCCGTATTTTGGTTTTTTCTTTTAGCTTATTCCAAACGTCGCTGCCTAGTTTATTAATCTTTGGTTCTGTACCTTCTTTGCCTGTGTATTTACCAATTTTGTGTAGGGAGTTAATGTTTACATACAGTATATCGCTATCTCTATAAATAATTCTTACTGCTTCTTGTAACTTACCATTTACTTCTAATTTTTGCAAACCGCTATAACGCCCTACGCCATGATCTATATGGGTTACAAAATCTCCTGGTTGTAAATCTCTAAGTGTTTTTAAAGTAAGGGCTTTGTTTTTATTAAAAGCTTGCTTAACTCTGTACTTGTGGTAGCGTTGAAAAATTTGATGATCGGTGTAGCAAATCACTTTTAAATCTTCGTCAATAAAACCCTCGTGTATGCTGGTGGCTATGGGTACAAAATTTATCTCGGTGCTTAAATCTTTAAAAATAGAATGAAGCCTTTCTAATTGTTTGGCTTGCTCTGCAAAAATGTAAATGCTATAGCCAGCAGCTTCATGTTGCTTCAAATCTTTAATTAAAAAATCGAACTTGCGATTGAAGGATGGTTGGCTTTTTGTTTTGAAGACGATGTACGATATACCATCGTCTAAATCAGCACTTTCAACATCTACCGCTTTACTTTTAACTAACGGCAGTTGTATGTTAATTGTTGACTGCCCAAAAAATTGCTCTCTTCCAAACTCCACAATATGCCTATGCTGCACTTGCCTTTGTATGGTAGCTGTGGGTACAAAATCTTCTATCCTTACTTCTTTTAAAATTTTCGTTTCGTCTTCATCGTCATCCTCGGTGTTAGGCTGTACATCTTTTGTTCTACCTAAAAACAAGCCTAAATCTTCTTCTTGTATGTCAATCTTTTCTCTAATTACATCCCAATCTTTTAGCCATACAATGGTGTTCTCTGGCAAAAATTCAAGCAGGGTTACTTTATCGCCACTATCAAACTGTGTTTCTACATTGGGTATAATATTTACCTGCAATAGTTTGCGTTCACTCAACTGTGTTTCAGGATCAAAAATTCTAATGCTATCTACTTCGTTGCCAAACAATTCTACACGGTATGGTTTCTCGTTTCCAAAACTATAAATGTCTAGTATGCCACCACGTAGGGCAAACTGCCCAGGTTCGTACACAAAATCTGTTCTAGTAAATCCATACATTACAAACAGCTCCATAATACCATCTAGGTTTATGGTATCATTTGCTTTTATGCTAATGATATTGCCACTTAAAGTTTTTGGCAATACTACTTTTTCAAACAAAGCTTCTGGGTAAGTAATAATTATTTTTTTATTACCACCTACCGAAAGCTTGGTAAGCATTTCCGTCCTCAGCATTACATGGCTGGTATTGAGTAGCCTAAAGTTTTTTCTATTTTTAAAAGAGGAGGGGAAATAAAATAAGTCTAACGCACTAGTGAGATTTTCAACAGTGTTATGAAAGTAGGCAGCTTCTTCTGCATCGTTTAAAACGACCAAATGGTTTAAGCCTTTCGTTTTTTCGTGAGCAAAAATGCTACTCACCACAAACTCGGCACTACTACCCAACAAATTTTTAAGAAATAATGAAGACCTCACCCCTTGCCCCTCATCAATAGCGATGGGAATAGAAAGCCTGTCCGCCAAAAGATTTAGGCGGGGGTTATTTTGATAACTTTCTAACAATGCACTCAAATTCATAACAACGTGTGCAAATATAAACGAAGGAATTTTTGTAGCCAGCTTTTGTATTCAGTAAAAGCCTCTGTTGTTTTAATTTGTTATTTGTGTTGGCTTTGCCAATGATGGTAGTATCGTTGCAATTTGTGATGTGTTCTTTCATTTTCGTTTAGTGAAAGAAAATGAAAGAATCAAATTCGAGGTTCTCAACTTTATTCAGCACTGTTATGTTTAACTTTTGACAACATTATACGGTACACTTTAAACTATTTGCTGAATAGATATCCATAGCCAAAAATGTGCGACGCAACCGCAGCTGAATTTTTATTCAATTGCTAGTTCAATAAAAAACTTGGTACAACGGCTATTAGATATCACTCAACTTAAACAGATCTTTCACTTTAATTCCTTTATCTGTTTGTTGCAAAGTACAGCATTCGTTGTTGGGGTCGTGTTCAAAAAATAAGATGTATTCTTTTTCTACGGCTTCGGTTAAAAATGTTTTCTTTTCGTTTAAGGTAGTTAATGGAAACATGTCGTAAGCCATTACATAAGGCAATGGTATATGCCCAATGCTAGGTAGCAAATCTGCCATAAACACAATGGTTTTGTCTTTGTAAGTAATGTGTGGTAGCATCATAGCATCGGTATGTCCATTTACTATTTTTACTTGTACATGGTGGCTTAAAGTAGAGTTGGTAGGTACATCGTTTTGTACATTTATAAACTGTAATTGCCCACTTTGCTGTATGGGTAAAATATTGTCTTTTAAAAAAGATGCTTTTTCCCTATCATTAGGTTTTGTAGCCCATTGCCAATGGCGTTGATTACTCCAATAAGTAGCATTAGCAAATGCAGGTTGTAATGTTTCTCCATTTCTTACTACAGCACCACCTACATGGTCAAAGTGTAAGTGTGTTAAAAATACATCTGTAATATCGTTGGCACTAAAACCATTGGCAGCCAAAGATTTTTCGAGGGTATCACTTCCATGCAAATAATAATGAGAGAAAAATTTTTCGTCTTGTTTATTGCCAATACCTGTGTCTATTAAAATAAGTTTGTTATCATCTTCAATTAATAAACAACGCATAGCCCAATTACACATATTATTTTCATCAGCAGGGTTTAGCTTGTTCCAAATACTTTTGGGTACTACGCCAAACATAGCACCACCATCTAGCTTAAAGTTTCCTGTGTTAATGGTATAAAGGTTCATAATTATGCAGCTAATTTTTTTTGTGTTGCCAGTACTCTTAATAAAAAAATAAACCCAATGGCAAAAAATACCACTAAAGCTAAAATGCTATTACGCATATCGCCAGTAAGATGGTTGATAAATCCAAAACTAAACATACCAATGACGATGGCTATTTTTTCGCTTACATCGTAAAAGCTAAAGTACGATGCAGTATCTTTTGTTACAGGCATTAACTTGCTATAGGTACTACGGCTTAGTGATTGTATGCCACCCATGACCAAACCTACTACTGCAGCTACTACAAAAAATTGCCATTTATTGGTAAGGAAGAAAAAACTGTACACACATACACACATCCATAAAGCCACTACAAAAAGTAATACTTGTATGTTGCCATATTTTGATGATAATTTACTCATGGCTATAGCACCTACAATGGCTACAATTTGAATAATAACCACAGTAATAATTAAAGTGGTGGTGTCTAATTTCAACGTTTCAGATCCAAAAGTGGTGGCAATAAGCATAACTGTTTGTACGCCCATATTGTAAAAAAAGAATGCACACAAAAACAATAATAAAATAGGCGTTGCTTTTATTTCTCTCATCACTTTTTTTAATTCGTGAAAACCATTGGCTAAAACATTCTTACTGTTTACAAAGCTTGTTACATTGTTTTTTGGTAAGCGGGCAAATGTTATTTGAGCAAAACCAAACCACCATAAACCTACTAGTACAAAAGTTAGTTTTACTGCATGTGCTTGTGCAGCCTTATCATCGCCAGCAAGCATTACTAAAACAAAACCAACTACTTGCAATAATACGCTACCAATGTACCCATAGGTAAAGCCTTTGGCACTGATGCGGTCTCTATCTTCTGGTGCAGCAATTTCGGGCAAGTAAGAGTTGTAAAAAACCAAGCTACCCCAAAAGCCCCAAGTTGCTAAAATGAGCAAAACAGTAGCGTAGGGTAAAAAGGAAATGTTGTTAAAAAAATAAAAACACACACAGCTTGCAGAGCCCATCATTACAAAAAATTTCATGAAATTTTTCTTATTACCTCTAAGATCGGCAATGGAACTAAGTATGGGAGATGTAAAGGCTACAAGTAAAAAAGCAGCAGCCAAAGTATAATCGTATAAAGAGGAGTTGGGTATATGTTTAAAGCACAAAAAATCTATGTAATCTGTTTTTGTAGCATCATTGCCATCGCCAGTGATACCTAAATAAAAAATAGGGAAGAAAGTAGTAGTAATAACCAAATTGTAAACGCTGTTTGCCCAGTCATACATGGCCCATCCGTTCACTACTTTTTTAGAAGCTGTTTGCATAAGCTTTGTTTTAATGGTTTAAAGATAGGTATTGAGTAATAAGAAAAAGAAAAGCACCACACGATGATGGTGTGATGCTTTTGTAAAAAGTATATACGCTGCTTTACTTTACAGTGGAGGAGTCAGTAGCATCTTTAGTTCTTGGTTGTGTGTTTTCATCAAACGACCTTACATCTTTCATGTGGTCGTCTGTTAGAGTAAGTTTTACTTTGCTGCCTTTAAATACCTGTTCTTCTATCAATATTCTTATGGCCATAAAACTTACATCTAGCGATGGATCCTCTTTTAATTTCTTTTCATCCACCACCATTTTTACAATGTAGGTTCCATTTTGCTTCATTAGCTGTAACGATTTCTCTTGCTTGTTTTCTTTCCAAGTTTCAGCAAAAAAGTTACCCAATTTCTTGGCTTCTTCATCGGTTACATCCTTACCTTTTATATACACTTCAAGGTTGCTGTTTATTTTTATCCTTTTACCGTATTCAAAATAATTGGTGTAAGCCCAATAACCACCAGCTACTAACCCAATAATAAGAAGGGTACTTAATAATTTTTTCATAATAGAAATATTTATTTGCAAGATGGATATTACCTTAAACAAAATCTATCCGTGCTAATGGGTATTTATTTACCAATATGCCCAAAATATATTAAACCGAGAATAACTACACCAGCAAATATTCTATACCAACCAAACAACTTAAAGCCATGCTTTTGCAAAAAGCCAATAAAAAATTTAATAGCAAGTAAGGCTACAATAAAGGCAACGATATTGCCAATAGCCAGTAGCTTTATTTCTTCGCCAGTAAAAGTTCCTTTTTCTTTATAAAAATCATAGAGGTCTTTTATGGTAGCAGCACACATAGTAGGTACTGCCAAAAAGAAAGAAAATTCTGCAGCCACTTTTCTGGTTAAGCCTTGTTGCATACCACCAATAATACTTGCTGCACTTCTACTTACACCAGGTATCATAGCTATACACTGCCAGCAGCCAATAAAAAATCCTTTGAGGTACGAAATGTTTTTTTCTTCTTTTATGGTTTCTTCTTTAAAAAATTTATCAATAAACAGTAATACAATACCGCCCACTAATAAACTTATGGCTACAGTTAAATTACTTTCTAGCAAACCTTTTATTTTTTTTGAAAATAAGGCACCCATTATCAATGCAGGTATTACAGCTACAATAAGCTTTGTATAAAATTGCCAGCGTTTAAAATCGAAGAATTTTTTCCAGTATAACACTACTACAGACAGTATAGCACCTAACTGAATAACTACAGTAAACAGTTTGGTAAACGCGTCTTTTTCTATACCAAATAAAGAGCTCGTTACAATCATATGCCCTGTGCTAGATATTGGCAAAAACTCTGTCAGTCCTTCTACTACGGCTAATATGATAGATTGAAAGTCGGTCATTGGGTGGTTAAATTTTGGTAAGAGTAAAGAAACAAAAAAGCGGTGATTAACACCGCTTTAAATATCATTAAGAAAATAATTATGCTGTAGTTTTCGGCTTTTTAAATATAGCGTACACTTCTACTAATAAACCCAAAATAATTAAAATAGGGGCAATGGTTATACGCGTTGTGCTATATACTTCGTTGTAATTAAAGGCTTTAGGGTCAGCACTTTTACCACCAGCCATCACCAGCATACCAAGGGCAATAATTACAGCACCAATACCCATCCAAATATAATTTTGTTTGCCAAAAAGAGGTGTAGGTATGTCTTGCTTGTTCATCATTTTGTTATTTAGGGCTGCAATATAGGGTAAAAGTGGATATTGATTAGGTAGTAACACCTCTAATACAAATCGTCCAATTTCATTTTTAAATATTTTAAAACGCTGCGGTGAGTACTATAAACCGAAATACCCACACCAATTATTATCATGCCACCAAACAATAGTAAGTTTAGTTTAAAATCTCTTATCAGCTTTAACTGAGGTACAAAACTCTCAATCCAAGTAATGAGTATAAACAAAAGTAAAATAGCAACCCCCGAACTTATTAAACCATTAATTACAGCCCTAATGTTCATAGGTTTAGAAATAAACCCCCTTGTAGCACCCACCATTTGCATGGTTTTAATTAAAAAAC
>JAYVRD010000251.1:0-4846 GCA_043776595.1 Chitinophagaceae bacterium
GTAAAATTGGTTTAAACTAAACTGATAATTGAAATACATTACGATACCTTTGGCGATATTAATAGGGTTGGCCGATTCTCGTTGTTCGTTGGCCGAAAAGCACCTTCCGAACAACGAACAACCATCAACGATCAACGATACTATGGCAAAAATAATAGGAGTAGCAAATCAAAAAGGTGGTGTGGGCAAAACAACAACTGCCATTAACCTGGCAGCAAGTCTTGCTGTGCTTGAGTTTAAAACCCTGTTGGTTGATGCCGATCCGCAGGCCAATAGCACCACCGGCACTGGCTTTGATTTACATAATATAACACTTAGCCTGTATGATTGTATGGTAAATGAGGCCCAGGCAAAAGACATCATATTAAAATCGGAGATTCCTTTTTTAGATATTTTACCATCGCATATAGATTTGGTTGGTGCCGAAATTGAAATGATAAACTACCCCAATCGGGAAACTGTTTTAAAGAAAATATTAGAACCCATTAGAGAGGAATACGATTTTATTATTATTGATTGCTCCCCATCACTTGGTTTAATAACTGTAAATGCCTTAACCGCAGCCGACAGTGTAGTAGTGCCCGTACAAACCGAATTTTTTGCATTAGAAGGTTTAGGCAAATTATTAAATACCATTAAAATTGTGCAAAGCAGGCTAAATACCGATTTAAAAATTGAAGGCATTTTAATGACTATGTACGATGGTAGACTAAGACTTTGCAACCAAGTAGTAAGCGAGGTAAGAAGACATTTTGATGAAATGGTTTTCTCCACCATCATACATCGAAACACAAGATTGAGCGAAGCCCCAAGTGTAGGCAAACCAGTTATTCTGTACGATTCGGAGAGCAAAGGAGCAATTAACTACCTTAACCTAGCCAAAGAAATTTTGCAAAATAACGAGATGACGAAAATGACCAACGAGGAAAGGATTATTGAATAATATGGAATTGGTAATTAGGAATTTGTAGTTGATGAAATTATATCAAACAACAAAATCTTAAATCTTAATTCAAAATTCTAAAATAACAAATGACTGCCCCAAAAAATAATAAAGATGCCATAGGCAAAGGCTTACGCAGCCTGCTTAGCAATATAGATCAAGATTTAAAAACTACGGCTGGTGGTTTAAAAACTGAAGTAGTGGAAAAAACCACCCAATCGCTGCGTGTGCCATTGGGCGATATTAGTGTAAACCCCAAACAACCACGTAGAGATTTTGATGAGACTGCATTGAGTGAGTTGGCTACTTCTGTAAAAATTCATGATATTATACAGCCCTTAACCGTTTCTAAATTAGCTAATGGCAAATATGTATTAATTGCTGGTGAGCGTAGGTTTAGGGCAGCAAAAATTGCTGGGCTAAAAGATGTACCTGTATATGTACGCCAAGCCAATGATAAGGAGTTATTAGAATTGGCTTTGCTTGAAAACTTACAACGTGAAGATTTAAACGCTATAGAAATAGGTTTGAGTTACAAACGCATGATGGAGGAATTGGATTACACCCAAGAGCAAGTAGCAGAGCGTATGGGCAAAGAAAGAAGTACGGTAACAAATTATATTCGTTTGCTAAAATTGCCGCCAGATATTCAATTGGCTGTGCGTAATGGAAACTTAAGCATGGGGCATGCAAGGGCATTGGTAAATATTGATACCATAGACAAGCAATTATTTGTATACAATGAAATAAAAACCAAACAACTAAGTGTACGCCAAACCGAAGACTTAGTGCGTAAGTTATATAAAGGCGGTGGCGATGCTGTTAAAACTTCTTCAAAAACAGATTTAGAACCTGCTTATAAAAAGATAGAAGATAACTTAGCCTCTCATTTTAGTACCAAAGTAAAATTATTGCATAGCAAAAAGGGTGATGGCAGCATAACGCTGGAATATTATTCTTTACAGGAACTAAATAAAATTTTAGACCTGATGAATGTGGTAATCAGTTAAACAACGCATGATTATATTTCGACTGGCTATATTATTTTTTGCAACCACACTGTACAACATTTCTTTTGCACAGGATGATAAAAGTAAACTCATTAAAACAAATGTGTTTGCTACAGATAGTAATCAATTGGTCTCCACTCCGGCACGTACACAAAAAAACGACTCCTTAGTTTTAAAAAAACACGACCCTAGAAAAGCTACTTTACGCTCAGCCATATTACCAGGCTGGGGGCAGTTTTACAATAAAGAGCCTTTGTGGCGTATAGCGTTGGTATATGGTGCATTGGGTACTGCAACGGGTATTTATATTTACAATAATAGCTGGTATCAACGTACCAAAAAAGCCTACAACATTGTAGCCAATAACGATACTGCTAACTTTCCAAATATAGACAATAGACTAAAAAACTTATCAGTTAATGCATTACAGTTTTACCGTAATGAATTTAGAAAAGATAGAGATTATGCCATGCTTTGGTTTTTGCTAACATGGGGCTTAAACGTAGTAGATGCCACTGTTTATGGGCATTTAAAACATTTTGATGTAAGCGATAATCTTGCCATGGAAGTAACACCCAACATTAACCCCATGAATAAATCTCAAGGTGTAAGCTTGGTATTTAGTTTTAAAAAGCCACATAAAAATATTGTTGGGGTTAAGTAATATTGTATAGAAATTCCCACTTCACTTTTTTATTTTTCTATTTAGTCATCAGTAGTATTTCAATTTAGCTGCGGTGGCGTCGCACATGTTTGGCTATGGATGAAGATGTAGCTTTTATGGTGTTGTATCTAATAGAAACGATACAAAGATTCAAGACTAAAAAAGTTTGTACTCAGATTCAATTTAATTGCACAATATACAATCTCAAACTAAAATATATTTTATGATTGAGCTATAGGAATGTTGACTGGTTTAGCTTGCCCAAACGGATGATATGCTTCATCGCCATCGACAATCTTAGGCTATAAATTTTATTGTTGATTAGAGTTCCCATGTTACAAATGTGCGACGCAACCGCAGCCCAATAGATGTTCTAAAGCTGGCATCAAAAAAAATACAACATATACAATCCCACATTTTCAAAGCAAATGTTTGTGTTAACCCTTTTGTGTAGTAGGTACAACTTTTTCTTCTACTACCGTTTTCATTTCAGTTTGTTCTTGCAACGATTCTTCATTTTGTATTTCTATTTGATGTATGAATACTGCATATTTATCAGGGTAAATTTTTCGTCCAGTATTTTGTGCATTTACTTTAGTAAATGTGGCCCCAAAGTATAAAATAATAGCAGAGTAATACACCCACAATAAAATTATCACCACCGATCCAGCAGCACCATACGTACCACCAGGATTGCTTTTACCCAAATAAAAACCAATGGCAAATTTGCCTAGCATAAAAAGTATAGCTGTAGTAAATGCACCTGCTCTTACATCTTTCCATTTTATAATAGCATCGGGCAAAAGCTTAAAAATGATACCAAACAAAAACGAAATGATAATAAATGTAAGCAGCAGATTAATGATATAGGCAAATACAAAAGAGCCATCTGGCAGTATGGTTAATAACCTATCCATCAAGGCATCTAACAAGGCACTTACTACCAGAGATACCATTAACACAAAACCCAAACCCAACACCATAGATAAACTTAAAACCCTATTCCATAAAAATTTCAACCAGCCTTTTTTGGGCTTTGCTCTTATTTGCCAAATGGCATTGATAGAGGATTGAATTTCGGTAAATACACCAGTAGCCGAAAATAATAAAGCACCACCACCCAATATAGATGCAAAAGTTAAATGGCTTGATATAGCTGCATTTTTAATAATCTCTTGAATTTGTATAGCAGCTTGCGTACCTACAAACTTTTGAATTTGAATAAACAAACTACCTTCTATAGCATCTCTACCATAAAAAATATCGCATACGGCTATTACAATGAGTAATATAGGTGCCAATGAAAAAAAGGTATAATAAGCCAAAGCAGCACTCTTACTAGTTGTACTGTTATCAATAAAATCAATACAAGTTTGTTTTAGTATTTGCCATAAATTCATCATTTTTTGTTTCATAATTATTTCCTTTTAAAATAAACTGTAAAGCAAATGACTTGCCATATTGCTGGTAACTAATTTTTCATTTGCTTTGTAGGAGGCAATGAAAATAGTTCAATAATTTAAGTGTATGAAGATAGCATTATTAGGCTATGGCAAAATGGGGCACGCAATAGAAGAGATAGCAGTAGCCAAAGGACATGAAATTGTTTTAAGAATTTCAAAAGAGAACATCCATGATTTTACTATAGAAAATGTACAACTAGCAGATGTGGCTATTGAATTTAGCAACCCACACAGTGCTTTTGACAATGTAAAAAAATGTATAAAAGCTGGTATACCTGTAGTATGTGGTAGCACTGGCTGGCTGGCACAATGGAAAGAAATAGAAAACTATTGTAAAACAAAACATGGCACATTACTATACGCCAGCAATTTTAGTATTGGCGTAAATTTATTCTTTGAATTAAACACCTATTTGGCTGAGTTAATGAGCAACCAGACAGATTATGATGTACAGCTTCAAGAAATTCATCACACACAAAAAAAAGATGCTCCAAGTGGCACAGCCATTACTTTGGCTGAACAAGTTTTAGCACAAATTACATCTAAAAAAAATTGGGTTAATGGCACATCAACTAACCCCGAAGAATTAGAAATTATTTCTGAAAGAATAAATCCTGCACCAGGCACTCATAAAATAAAATACACTTCGCCTGTAGATGATATAGAAATCATTCATACTGCACATAGCCGTAAGGGTTTTGCTAGTGGTGCTGTTTTGGCTGCTGAATTTATAGTAGGCAAAAAAGGAATATTTAGCATGAAGGAA
>JAYVRD010000252.1:0-4841 GCA_043776595.1 Chitinophagaceae bacterium
GTTCTCCATGTTCCAAAAGCCAAATGAAGAATTGAAAACAGTTTGTGAAATAAATTATTAGACTTTATTAAGAGGATACAGTAAAAGCATTTTTCAACAGTATAAATCGCCATAAGGGCTAAGTAGAAAATTCAAAGTTTCTAAAAACATGAACATTTTTTAGAGTAATGGAATATTTGTTTTATGTAAAGTATTTGTATGCGAAACTGCTTTATTTGTAACTATTTTATTCAACTCCTGAACATACCCTTATTCTATACTACTTCAACTCAAACCTACTTATAAATTCATCTTTATAGTTTCGGCCAATTGGTAAATCGGTGTTGAATATGCTTACTTCATGCTCTGTAAAGCTATTTACTTTATGAATGTTTACACAAAAGGAGCGGTGGGTGCGTACCATAAAATTTTGCTTCAATTTTTCAATGGCTTTGGATAGTGTACAACGTACCAAGTAGCTTTTTGATGCGGTATAAAAACGCACATAATTGTCTTGCGATTCTAAGTAGCCAATATCTTGTTGGTTTAGTTTAATAAATGTTTGCCCTTCTTTTATAAACAAATAATCCTGCTTTAAATAAATATCATCTTCTGCATTGTTTAGTACCATTGGGTTGGTATTGCCTACTGTTTTTTGATAGGCAAAATTATGCAGTGCCAGCTCTACTGCAACGTGCAAATGGCTAGTTGTAAAAGGCTTTAACAAGTACGATGCGGGAAAGGTATTTTTGGCTTTTTGTAAAGTATCCACATCGGCATGGGCAGTTACAAAAATAAATGGCGTTGGCAACATAGTGTTGATGGTAGCAGCAATATCAATACCAGTTTTATTGCCTTTTATGGTTATATCTAACAGCACTAAATCGGGTAGTTTTGTTTTAAATACATCAATAGCCTCCTCATAATTATCAGCAATGCCCGCAATGGTATAACCAGTTTGCGAAAGCCTTGCAGCTAGGTCTGCAGCCACTATACCTTCATCTTCTACAATTAATATCGAAAATTTTTCTTGGTTCATAATCGTCAGTCGATTGGTTGAAAATAAGCAGGAAAAGTAATATGAAAAACGGTACCACCATTTAGCGTTATGGTTATAATGCCATTGAGTTGTTTGGTAAAAGTTTGTACCAATTCTTTACCGTAAGAGTCTTTTTTATCTTGCCAATCGTTCATAGTTATTCCTTTACCATTATCGGCTATTACCAACTGCATATCTTGTTGGTGTTTTAATAATGTAATTGCAAGTGTGGGCGTAGCCACATTGGCGTAAGCATATTTAAAAGCATTAGTTACTAGCTCATTTATTATTAGGCTAAGGGGTATGGCTTTATCTACGTTCATCAATTCGTTTTCAATGTTTAGGTGCAGTATAAAATTATTATTGGTATAGCCATAAGCTTGCATCAAACTTTCGGCAAGGTCGGTTACATATTCTTTAATATTTACTTCTGTAGTGTTTTCGTTGGTGTACAATCGTTGGTGTATCAGGCTCATTGCTTCAATTCTATGCTGCCCTTCACGCACAGCATCAGCTGCTATTTTATCTTTTATTCTAAATGATTGTAGGCTTAATAAACTCGATACTATTTGCAAATTATTCTTTACTCGATGATGCAATTCTTTCATCAATAATTTTATTTGTTGTGCTGCTGCTACTTCTCTTTTATCATAAGCAATCTTTTCTTCTAAACGGCTATTACGCTCATTGCTAATTGCAATTTGCCCAGCTATTTGTTGGTTTTCTATATTTTTATTGTGTAAATCATTTTTAATAATATTAACTCTTGCAGCCAGTGCAATAGCAAAACTAAGCACCTGAATAAGGATGGCAATATTAGGCAATCTTTGCATTACTAAACCATCGGCATTAGAATTAATAAACAATAAATAAATAACAAAGCCGCACAATATAGCCAACGGAATAGCCATTGCCAATAAAAAATAAATAGCTTGTTTAATTCTTTTTTTAAAGGCAATAAACCCAACTGTAATTAAAGATATTATTATTAATAAATGAAACATATTGAACAAGACAATATAATAATTGGTTGACTTTATAATATTAAAAAATTGAAATAAAGTGACAATAAATATATACCCAGCATAAACAATGATAAAATATTTCAAAAACTTATCCCAGAAGGGAAGCATAGTTTTTGTTTGTAAATAGCTTCTCGTAAATTGTGTAAACCCAATCATTATGATGATAGTTGACAACTGTTTTATAATGTCATCAAAAGGTATATATAAATAATTACCGGCTGCAAGGATTTGTATATTTATTAGTTTACAGTAAAAAAAATAATTGATAAAATAACTATTGGTAGTACTATAAATTACAGCTCCAAATAAAATAAGTAAATAATACAAATACAGCCTGTCTCTAAATTGCAAATACAAATAGGCATTGTATATAAAAAAAGCAATAACAATACAAACCACAATTAACCACCATATTTTAAGGTTATCACTTTTAATTTCTGATAGCATATTTTTTTCTAATACTATACCGCAAGCAACTTTATAAGGTGTGGTATTACAATCTTTAACTTTAATTTTTATATAAAAAGTAGTTTCCTTATTTCCTCTAAATATGCAAGGCGTATAATCAAAAATATCCTTGTTATTACTAAGAAAAGCCCCACCCACTGTTGATGCCCATTTTAATGAATCTTGGTTATAGACATACAACACATTTTCAAAACTTGGATAACCCCAAACACTATATTTTACATCGTAGTTAGAATTGTTTTTTACGGTAAATTTTATCCAGAAATAATTCATGTTGGTAACAGCAATTTTTTGCTTTCGCTCAAAGTGCAACGATGTATCTTTTTCTAATTGTTCTACCGTATAATTTTTATCTTCTAAGGTTAGCACTTTGTCAAATATTAGTCGTGCATTGGTGCTTGTATCTAAATTATAATCTACCTGCGAAAATATTGGCGAACAGCCCAACACAAGTATTGCAAAACTGAGTATCAATTTTTTTATATACATCGTTTTTTATTATAATTTGGAAACACAAAACTAACGTATTACAGGTGGCTACTTTTAATTTCTACCCCAAAATAGCGTTGTTCACCCCATTTGCTCAGTAGGCTATCTTTTAAATTTTAGCTTAGCACTTTCATAACTAAACGCATTGAAATGAAAAAAATATTACAACAACAACGATTACAAATCTTTTATTTTATGCAAAATATTTCATATGTATTGATGACCACTTTAGTCACTTTTAAAAAACCGACAATTTTCCTTTGTTTTTTAATAACACTACTTATTACAAACCCATTTAGTACCAAAGCACAGATTACGAGTACTTTTATTGATGTATATGGTGCAGGAACTGCGTATGCAAATGGCAGATACAATTATGATTATACTAGCACCAATGGAAACTATGTATATAAACGCTATTTAGATGTAGTAGTTAGCTCCAGTGCTACAGATCGTTATACTTATGTAATTTATTATAGTACAATTTTAGGTAAGTGGATAATTCAAGGACAACTAACAGGGTTTCCTGTGGCAGATTTATATGCTAGTCCAGCTACTTCAAGCAGTTATCCACCCGCGTCGGGCTATACAATAATTTTTGGTTTGGCACCTGTTCCTACAACAAGTAGTATTTTATGGGATAAATCATATTACATAGATGTAGATCAAGATGGATATTCGCCTGGAGGTCTTATTACAACCAGTTTTGCATACCCCAACACATGTACTAACTGCAGTCCTACAAGTAATGGACCCGATTGTGATGATAATAATGCAAGTGTACATTCAACTGTAACAGGATATATAGATGCCGACCACGATGGGTTTGGTGCAGGTCCGGCTGTAGTCTTTTGTGCCAATGCTTTACCTGCTGGCTATGTAACCAACAATACCGATTGTAATGATAATGATGCCACTAAACATGCTTCTTACTATTTTTATACAGATGCAGACCATGATGGTTATGGGGGGGCTTATGTAAGCGTTTGTGCTATAGCTTCCAATGCTCCCCCGTATGGTTATGTATTACCCAATGCTTTATCAAGTAACTTAAATGATTGTGACGATAATGACCCAACTGTACATGCCACATACCCCTTTTATGTAGATGCCGACCACGATGGATTTGGTGTTGGAGGTTTAATACGTATTTGTGCTGTAAATGCCACTACACCGCCTGTTGGCTATTCATTAAACAATACAGATTGTGATGATAATAATGCCAACAAACGTGGTTTATTTTCTTTTTATACAGATGCCGATGGCGATGGTTTTGGCACTGGAAGTTTAATAAGTGTTTGTGCATTAAATGCTACTACTCCACCTGTTGGCTATTCAGTAAACAATACAGATTGTGATGATAATAATGCCAACAAACGTGGTTTATTTTCTTTTTATATAGATGCCGATGGCGATGGTTTTGGCACTGGAAGTTTAATAACTGTTTGTGCTTTAAATGCCACTACGCCCCCTGTTGGCTATTCAGTAAACAATACAGATTGCAATGATAATGATGCCACCAAAAATGGCTTATTCCCATTTTATACAGATGCTGATGGTGATGGATTTGGCAGAGGAAGTTTAGTAAGTGTTTGTGCAATAAATGCCACTACGCCTCCTGTTGGCTATTCATTAAATAATACAGATTGCAATGATAATAATGCAAGCATTAATGTATCTCCAACAGTTAGCATATTGGCTAGTAATGCTACTTTTTGTAAAGACGCTTCTACAACGGTACTAAATTTTGATGGGGTAGATGATTATATTTATCAACCCTTTGCTATTAATGGCAATAGTGGTACTTGGCAGGCTTGGGTGCAAAAAGCAGATTGGACAGA
>JAYVRD010000253.1:0-4793 GCA_043776595.1 Chitinophagaceae bacterium
CTTTTGAAAATGGACCAAGATCGTAGCAACTAAAGTTGCCTACTTGTGGTGAGTAGAGAACAGAACTTCGAAGTGTGCCCTTCGACTCCGCTCAGGATGAACTTGCAAACCAAGTTTAATAGTAGCAATACAGCCGACTACATAAAACAAAAAACCTCAGATAAGTTTATCTGAGGTTTTTTGTTTGCTATTATAAAAATTAATCTTTCTTATTTCTTAATTTACTGTGATATCTGCTATATCCAAAGTATATAACAAATCCAATTGCTAACCAACCTAGTAATCTTGCCCAGTTGGTCCAGCCTAAGCCAGCCATCATTAATAAGCAAGCTACAATACCAAGAGTAGCAGTAAGAGGTACAAAAGGTGTTTTAAACTCTCTTTTTAGTTCTGGTTGTTTTACCCTCATTATCCAAACGCCAGCACACACAAGTACAAATGCAAACAAAGTACCAATACTTGTCATATCTCCTACAATATCTCCAGGTACAAAGGCTGCAAATAAGCCACATACAACCAAGAAAATAAGATTTGATTTGTAAGGTGTCCTAAACTTAGGGTGTAAATCGGAGAATATTTTTGGTACTAAACCATCAACACTCATAGAATAAAATACCCGTGATTGCCCCATCAACATTACCAATATTACCGATGAAAAACCTGCAAGAATAGCTACTGTAACCAAGTTAGCTAGCCATTGATGATTGACCATATAGGTTTTAATAGCATATACTACAGATGCTTCTTTGCCTTGTGTTCTAAAATCGTTTACACTAGCAATACCTGTAAGTACATGAGCAAACAAAATGTATAACACTGTACAAATAGCCAATGAGCCTAAAATGCCAATAGGCATATCTCGTTTTGGATTTTTTGCTTCTTGGGCTGCGGTGGAAACTGCATCAAAACCAATAAAGGCAAAAAACACAGTACCTGCTGCACCTACAATACCCCAAAAACCACCAAAATTGTGAGCAACACCTTGGCTATCGGTGAAAATGCTTGCTTCAGGAATATATGGAGTATGGTTGGCAGGGTTCATATAGCCCCAACCAAAAGCAATAAATAATAGTACAATAGCTACTTTGGTAATAACAATGATACCGTTTACAAAAGCAGATTCTTTAGTTCCTCTTATTAATAAAAGTGAAAGTAAAATAATGATACCTAATGCAGGTACATTCATATAGCCAGTTATTACATTTCCTGCTGCATCTTTTATATGTTCAAATGGGGAGTGGCACCACTCGTAAGGCAAGTGCTTACCCGTGACGACCATCAATAAATTATTAAAATACTCACTCCAAGCAATACCAACAGTGGCTGCACCAACTGCGTATTCAAGCACTAAGTCCCAACCAATAATCCAAGCTATCAACTCACCCATAGTAGCATAACTATAAGTGTATGCACTACCAGCTACAGGAATCATAGATGCAAACTCTGCATAACATAATCCAGCAAATGCACAACCAACAGCAGCTAAAATAAAACCAATCGTTACCGATGGCCCAGCATTTTGTGCAGCAGCCGAAGCTGTACGTACAAATAAACCAGCACCTATAATAGCACCAATACCCAATGCTACTAAATTGCCAGCCCCCAAAGTGCGTTTAAGACTTTTTTCTGAATCATCTGCCTGAGCCATTAATTGGCTCATGGGTTTCTTTACAAATAAACTCATAATACAGTTGGTTAAAGTTTCAAAATATTTGAATGCGTAAAATAGGTATAAAATCATTTCACAGGTACAAAATTTTATACAAGGCACTAACCTATTGGCTTTTACGCTTTATTACTATATTGCCAAACCAATTATTAACCAAAAACTTTTACATGGCTACCATACCTAATGCTCCTACAAAAAAAAGTAAACTAACCCTATGGATTTTAGTGGCTATGATTTTGGGTATTATTGCGGGATATTGGGTGCATGAAAACAGTAGTGCCGAAACCGTTAAAACTTTCTCTACCAATATCAAACTCCTCACCACCATTTTTTTGCGTATGGTGCAAATGATTATTGCACCCATTGTATTTAGCACTTTGGTGGTAGGCATAGCTAAGCTGGGCGATATGAAAACAGTAGGCCGTGTGGGTGGCAAAGCCATGCTTTGGTTTATTACAGCATCTTTAATTTCGCTTTCTTTAGGATTAATTTTGGTAAACATTTTTAAACCAGGTGTTGGGGTAGATATTAAACAAACCGATTTATCTGCCCTTAAAGATTTACAAGAAAAATCGCAAGGATTTTCTCTAGCCAAATTTGTAGAGCATGTAGTACCCCGTAGTGTAATAGAAGCCATGGCTACCAATGAAATCTTGCAGTTAGTGGTGTTCTCTATTTTCTTTGGCATGGCCCTTACTGCCATTGGCAAAAAAGGAGAACCCGTAGTAAACGCATTAGACTCCATAGCACATGTGGTACTTAAAATGGTAAGCTACGTTATGTACCTAGCACCTGCAGGTGTGTTTGGTGCTATGGCTGCCGCTATTGCAAAAAATGGTTTGGGTATTTTGGTAACTTTTGGCAAGTACATTGGCGAATTTTACCTTGGTCTTTTAATACTTTGGCTCATCTTATTAGGTGTAGGTTATTTGTTTTTAAAAAATAGGTTACCTATATTACTTAAAAGAATTGCTACGCCCATGGGTATTGCCTTTAGCACAGCCAGCAGCGAAGCTGTATACCCAAAGTTGGTAGAAGAAATGGAACGCTTTGGTTGCAACAATAAAATTGTAAGTTTTGTATTGCCACTCGGTTACTCCTTTAATTTAGATGGCAGTATGATGTACATGACTTTTGCCAGTATGTTTATTGCACAAGCGTTTAACATTACAAGCATTACAGGAGATGTGGGACAGCAGATAATAATGTTGTTGGTGTTTTTAATAACCAGCAAAGGCATCGCTGGTGTACCAAGAGCAAGCCTAGTAGTAGTGCTAGCCACTGGAGCAATGTTTGGCTTACCAGCAGAAGGTGTGGGTTTAATATTAGCCATAGATGTTTTTTGCGATATGGGCCGTACCATGACCAATGTGTTGGGCAATGCACTAGCTACAGCAGCAGTAAGTAAATGGGAAGGTGAGTTGAGCCATGGATAAATACAATTTTGGGGCTGTGGGCTTTAGTACAAATATCTACTGCGGTTCTGGCTGTTCGTTGCAAGCCCTCCTTCGTCGGGGCTTTACACTTCCATCCAGCAGCCCTTAGGCAGTATAACATTCATCAACAATAAAATAAAAAGTTGCTACTCATAAAATCAACAAATAATAAACCATCATGAGCTTATTTCTTTTAGACGCTTTTCATTGGACCCAATTATTACAACCACAATTTTATATAGATAATGGTGGGCTTTGGTTATTACTATTTATCGTTTTTGCCGAAACAGGTTTGTTTGTTGGTTTCTTTTTACCTGGCGATAGCTTATTGTTTGTAGCTGGTATTTTTAGCAACAAACTAGCTGCATATTTATATGATACCAATAACGATTTTTTAAACTTGCTGATGATAATCATCCTTGTAACGGTGGCAGGTATTTTAGGTAACACTTTAGGTTATTGGTTTGGACGTAAAGTGGGGCCAACTATGTATAGCTGGAAAGACAATTTGTTTTTTAAGAAAAAATATTTATACCAAGCCCACGAATTTTATGAAAAGCATGGTGGTGGTGCTATTGTGTTTGCTAGGTTTTTACCCATTGTACGCACGTTTGCACCCATTGTAGCTGGCATCGTACAAATGGATAAAAAGAAGTTTGGTTTTTACAATATTGTAGGCTGTGTGGCTTGGGCTACAGTTATGCTAGCTGCAGGGCATTACTTAGATAAATTATTTATAGAAAAGTTCGACATAGACTTAAAGAAGCATTTGGAAATAATTGTTATTGGAATAGTAGTGGTAACCACTGCACCAGTGCTTATAAAGATGATTGGGGGTAAGAAAAAGGTTGATAGTTGATTGAAGAAAGTTGGCAGTTGATAGTTGGTGGTAAGTTGATGACTGCAAATGACTGTGTACTTGCTGAATAAAGTTCCAACTGTACAAGTGTGCGACGCAACCGATGCTTAATAGATAGTCAACTGCTGGCTACATAAATAAAAAACCTTAAACCAAAACGATGCTTAAAAAGGAATATGGTATATTTTCTCTGCCCGTTATTGTAGCTGCCCTAGGCTACTTTGTAGATATTTACGATTTATTACTTTTTACGATTGTAAAAAAGCCAAGTATGCTAGGCGTTGGTGCTACCAATTTGTTAGTGGATAGTACCAAAGTAATTAACTGGCAAATGTTTGGCTTGCTGTTAGGTGGTATTTTATGGGGTGTTTTGGGCGATAAAAAAGGAAGGCTGAGTGTGCTGTTCGGCAGCATTGTGTTGTACTCTATTGCCAACTTTTGTACAGGCTTTGTGCATACTGTAAACGAGTATGCAGCAGCACGTTTTTTTGCTGGCTTAGGTTTGGCAGGAGAGTTGGGTGCTGGTATTACTTTAATTAGCGAGTTACTTCCTAAAAACAAAAGAGGCATTGGCACATCGCTAGTGGCAGGCATAGGTTTATTTGGTGCAGTGGCTGCTTATTTCACATTTCATTGGACTAGTGATTGGAGACTCTGCTACAAAATTGGTGGTGGCTTAGGCATTATGCTTTTATTGCTTAGGGTAAGCGTTGCCGAAAGTGGCATGTTTAAACAAGTACAAAAGCAAGGTGTACAGCGTGGCAATTTTTTTATGTTTTTTACCAATGCAGCCCGATTTAAAAAATATGTGTTAGCTATTTTAATTGGC
>JAYVRD010000254.1:0-4790 GCA_043776595.1 Chitinophagaceae bacterium
GAGCTTTTCCCCAACTTTAGTGTAATGGTACAAGGTGGTGTAAACTTTGAACCTTACAAAGCCAAACTATTTGAAAGTATTGGTAAAAAAATAGATAGCATAGAATTGTTTCCGGCAAGCGAAGGTTTTTTTGCCTTTCAAGATAGCCAAAAGGCAGATGGACTGTTACTAAATACCAACTCAGGAATATTTTTTGAGTTTGTACCAGCTGGCGAAATTTTTAACGATAACCCCACAAGGCTTACTTTAAAAGATGTACAAATTGGCGAGAACTACGCCGTAATTATTAATAGTAATGCGGGGCTTTGGGGCTATAATATTGGCGATACGGTAAAGTTTGTAAGTACCAACCCTTATCGTTTAATTGTTAGTGGTCGAACCAAGCATTTCATTTCTGCCTTTGGCGAACATGTAATTGGCGAAGAAGTAGAATATGCTTTATTAACTGCTGCTAAAGAAGAAGGTGTCCACATAACAGAGTTTACCGTAGCCCCTAATATAGCACAGGACAAAGGACAAAGTTTTCACGAATGGTTTATAGAATTTGAAAACGAACCAACAGATATAAATGCCTTTACACAAAAAGTAGACAACAATCTTCGTAAGAAGAATGTGTATTATGATGATTTGATTGCTGGCAATATTTTAAAAACACTTCAAATAAATAAGATACGAAAGAATGGGTTTATTGATTATATGAAAAGCATTGGCAAGCTAGGTGGACAAAACAAAGTACCACGTTTGAGTAATGATAGAAAGATTGCTGATGAGTTGGTTGCATTTTTGCAGTAAATGGTTTTGTATTTTATTTTTATGTAGCCAGCTTTTGTATTTCATAGCATCGCCTGTTGCCACGCTCGTTTCACAGTTCCGTTTTCATGGCAGCTATGGCTTATTTTTTTATTTGCTACCAAATTTTAGCAATTGTTACACTCTCTACCTTTTATTATTCCCCCTATCTTTACCCACTTGCCAAAAGCAAACAAAATGAGTGTAAAGAGAATAGCCTTATTTGGCTCTACAGGTTCTATAGGTACGCAATGTTTAGATGTAATTGCTGCTAATACTGATAAATTTTCTGCAGAAATTTTAACTGCCCAAACCAATGATGAATTGTTGGTAAAACAAGCCCTGCAGTTTAACCCCAACTGTGTGGTAATTGGCGATGAAAAAAAATACCAAAAAGTAAAAGATGCATTGGCTAGCACCACTGTAAAAGTATTTGCTGGAGAGCAAGCTTTAGAAGAAGCCGCTTCTATGGATTGCTACGATATGATGCTGGCTGCTATTGTTGGTTACGCTGGTTTAAAACCTACTTTGGCTGCTATTGAGTTAGGCAAACCCATTGCACTTGCCAATAAAGAAACTTTGGTTGTAGCTGGCGATATTGTAATGCGTAAAGCTATTGAAAAACGCATCCCCATTATACCTGTAGATAGCGAACACTCAGCTATTTTTCAATGCCTTGTAGGCGAAGGCAAGAATAAAATTGAAAAAATTATTCTTACGGCAAGTGGTGGTCCATTTAGGGGAAAAAAACCTAATTTTTTAGTAAACGTAAAAAGAGACCATGCCCTGCAACACCCCAACTGGGCAATGGGTGCAAAAATTACCATCGACTCCGCAACGCTTATGAACAAGGGATTGGAAATGATAGAAGCAAAATGGCTTTTTAATTTGCAGCCCGAACAAATACAAGTGGTTATTCATCCACAAAGCATTATACATAGCATGGTAATGTTTGAAGATGGCAGCACCAAAGCCCAAATGGGTTTGCCCGATATGAAGCTGCCTATTCAATACGCCATGGCTTTTCCACAGCGGATTCCCAATAGCTTTCCAAGGTACAATTTTAAGAAACCGGATACTTTAACCTTTGAAGAACCCGATATTAAAACCTTTCGTAACTTATTTTTAGCTACAGAAGCTATGAATAAAGGTGGTAATATGCCTTGTGTGCTAAATGCTGCTAACGAAATAGCTGTCTTTGCCTTTTTAAAAAACAGAATTGGCTTTTTAGACATGACCGAAATGGTGGAACAAACTCTAAACAAAATTTCATTTATAGAAAACCCAACTTTAGAACAGTTGTTTGAAACTGATGGCGAAGCCCGTAGTTTCGCAGCTTCTATAATTGAGATGTAAGAAAATGGCTTTTGCTGCTACACATAGTTGAGTAAAGTACAGAACCCTGAAGTGTGCGACGCAACGATGCTAAATAGTAGTATAAAAGCTGGCTAAATAAAAAAACAACATGACATTATTAGTAATTGACTGGGCAAGTGTAGGTGTAAAAACTTTGCAATTTATTTTATCGTTTTCTATACTGGTGGTTTTGCACGAAATGGGGCATTACCTACCTGCCAAATGGTTTAAGTGTAGGGTAGAAAAATTTTATTTGTTCTTTAACCCTTGGTTTAGTTTGATAAAGAAAAAAATTGGTGAAACCGAATGGGGCATTGGCTGGATACCCTTTGGTGGCTATGTAAAAATAGCAGGTATGGTAGATGAAAGCATGGACAAAGAAGCGATGAAATTACCACCAAAACCCGATGAGTTTAGAGCCAAGAAAGCTTGGCAACGATTAATCATTATGCTAGGTGGTGTTACTGTAAACGTAATACTAGCCATTGTAATTTTTATAGGTATTATGTGGTACTGGGGCGAAGAATACTTGCCAGCTAAAAATGTAAAGTATGGTATTGTAGCCGATAGTCTAGGGCAGAAAATTGGTTTGAAAGATGGCGATTTAATATTGAAAGTGGGGGAGAAGCCAGTAAAAAATGCCTTAAAATATGCTGGAGAAGTTATTTTGAGTGATGCTAAAAACTTAACCATTAGCAGAAATGGAGTTGATACAGTAATTGAATTACCAACCGATTTTACAAGGTGGTTGAATAGCACAAAAGGTGAGCGATTTGTAGATATTAGGTTGCCATTTGTAGTAGATGAATTTAGTAAAACAATATCTAATGCAGAGAAAGCTGGTTTTAAGAAGGGCGATAAAGTAATAGCCATAGATGCTGTTGCTACTCCTTTTTTTAATGATTGTAAAGTTGCCTTAAAAGCCAAATCAAATCAAACGGTAAGCATTACGGTTATTAGAAACGATAAAGACACAGTAAATATAAAAGTAGCAGTAAACGAAGAAGGACGTGTAGGAATGAATCCAGTATCGGGGTTAGATAAACTTGGTTTTGTAGTAGAAACCAAGCACTATACTTTTATAGAAGCCATACCTGCTGGCTTTAAAGCTTGTTGGGAGAGTTTAGGTAGGTACATTACTGGTATTAAGCAATTGTTTAATGGCAAAGCAAAAGCTAGTGAAAGTTTGGGTAGCGTAATTAGTATTGGAAATATTTTTCCTGGAGTTTGGGATTGGCATAGCTTCTGGACCTTGACAGCATTATTCTCTATCATATTGGCGTTTATGAATGTGCTACCTATACCAGCGTTAGATGGTGGTCATGCACTTTTCTGCATCATAGAAATTATTACTGGCAAAAAACCAAGTGATAAATTTATGGAGTACGCCCAAATGGTAGGTATGATTTCGTTATTAGGGTTAATGGTGTATGCATTAGGTTTAGATGTGTGGCGGATATTTAAATAATTCAAAATTTTTAATTTCAATTTGTAATTTGAAATTAGTTTATGGGGCTGTATTGGTTTCGACAGCAACGTTCTTTGTAGGTGTAAGCATGCCGTGCGTTGGATAATTAGCACGTAAATCTGAATATTCAAAACTCAAATGGCAATACTCAGTATGCCATGGCTGCCTAATCAGTGATTAAGTAGTCATTAGGGCCGCCGAACAGGTTTTCCTGTTTCCATGTTCCGCCGCCGACTCAAACCAAACACAGGATGCTGCAATAAAAGGCTGTGATTATTGCTTAAGACCATCCAGCTAAGGATATGATTGGTTTGTTGGCTTCCGGTTATTTCCCTACAATTAATAATCAACTAAGCATGTAGAAGACTTATGGCGAATTTGTTTGGACAGGGGTTCGACTCCCCTCGGCTCCACAATTTTTAAACAGCGAAGCAACCACTTCGCTGTTTTTTAATTTTATTGTCTACATTTTTAGTAGGAATATTTATTTTTGAAACGAAACAAATAATAGACCTCTTTCATAATTCAAGTGTGGCATTTACTAGGCACGAAGCATTCTTTAATAAGACATCATTTCATTTTCAAAACTTCTTTTGCCCAAACCAATTGTAGCCTTACTTTTAATAAAGTATGAATAAAGTAACTGTACATAGTCCAGCCACCATTGCCAACCTTGTTTGTGGTTTTGATGTATTAGGACTTGCCTTAAACCAGCCATACGATATTATGGAAGTGGAACTTACAAATGAACCCACAATTACACTCACCAGCTCATTAGCCTACAACTTACCTACCAACCCTGAGGAAAACGTAGCTGGTGCATCTTTACTAGCTTTAATGGAGGCTTACGATAAACCTATTGGCTTTAATGTGTACATAGACAAGCAAATAAAACCTGGCAGTGGTTTAGGTAGCAGTGCAGCCAGTAGTGCAGGTGCTGTGGTTGCAGCCAATCATTTGTTAGGCAATGTTTTTTCTAAAGAAGATTTGGTGCACTTTGCCATGAATGGCGAAAAAGTAGCCAGTGGTGTAAAACATGCAGATAACATAACGCCTTGCATTTACGGTGGTGTTACACTCATTCGTTCCATCTTTCCTTTAGATATTATCCCTTTGAGTTCGCCACCCATGTTTGTTACAGTCGTTCACCCCCAACTAGAAGTAAAAACCAGCGATG
>JAYVRD010000255.1:0-4783 GCA_043776595.1 Chitinophagaceae bacterium
AAATTTTTGAAAAAACATTATTACTCAACGATGAACAACGAAATCTGATAGATTTATTTTATCCATAAAAATGGGTGTCCCAGTGACGAAGTCAGGAGAGTTTACTAGTCATTCTTTTTTTGATGATGTACACGATGTTGCTAGGCAAATACCTAAAGGACGTGTTACTAGTTATGGTGCTATTGCCAATTACTTAGGTACAAAAATGAGTGCAAGAATGGTAGGTTGGGCTATGAATGCAGCCCATATAGCCAAGCCTAAAGTACCTGCACAACGTGTGGTAAACAGAAACGGAATGCTAAGTGGCAAAATGCACTTTGCCACACCTACACTTATGGAAGAGTTACTTAAAAAAGATGGCGTTGCCGTAAAAGATAATACGGTAGTAGATTTTGAAAAACGCTTTTGGAACCCTGCTACAGAACTTGGTTTATAGTTATAGCTGTTGTTTGAATAGTATTTGATGTTGCAGTTAAAGTTACCACTCCTGTCGTTTTTCCTGATTGTATAATTACTTGGCATTTCCCATTAAACAATCTACGTTGCCACTTTCCATCTTCGCATTTATCTGGTTCGTGGCTACTGGGGTCTCCATTACCAACGCCTATAATTGTAGCATCGCCAGCAATACTAAACAAAACGTTGTTGTTGGCTGTTGGCACTTCTCTACCTTCATCATCTACAACAGTAATATTTAGTACACAAGCATCTTTTCCATTGTTCTGCATTGTTTTTTTACTGGGGCTTATTGCAATGCTATATGGTTGGTTTGTTGTTTCTACACTGGCGGTTATTTTCTTTTCGCCTTTAAAAGCAACGGCTTCTAATTTTCCTGGTTGATAATTTACTTGCCAATTTAAATGACCATTTATTGGATTGGTTTTTTTACCCAAGCTCTTTCCATTTAAAAACAATTCTACGTTATTAGCATTGGTATTTATCCAAACATCAATGGGTTGATTTTCTTTGCCTTTCCAGTTCCAGTGTGGCGAAATGTGTAGGACATCTTTACCCGTCCACCAACTTTGGTAGTAGTAATAAATATTTTTAGCAAACCCACACATGTCCATTATTCCAAAGTGGGAATTGATATTGGGCCATTGATACGGTGTTGGTTCGCCCCTATAATCTAAACCTGTCCATACAAAACCACCTAACCAAAAATCGTTATTGGCACTTAATGGTAGCCATTGTTCTGCAGTACTTGCCCACCAAGGTGCAGTGATGTCTTGGTCTGGCACATACGCTCTAATAGTATCTTTTTCGTAAATGCCACGAGTAGTTACTGTGCTACCCATTTCTGTACCTAGTATAGGTTGTGTAGGATGGTCTTTATGGTAGGCAGCTACAAATTTTTCTCTATAATTAAAACCACGTATTGGTATTACCTCGTTTACACCATTAAAAACATTACCTAAATCTGCAGCATAGGTACTGGTACGTGTGGGGTCTAATTGTTTTTGTTTGGCAATCAGCGTTTGTGCAATGCGTTTACCAAAATCGTTGGTTTGTATCCAACCTTCTTCGTTGCCAATACTCCATAAAAAAACTGAAGTACGGCTTCTATCTCTTTTAATTAATCTTTCTAGTTGGTTAATGTATTCTGGGCTACTATTTAGCAATCGTTGTTCATCAAGCACCAACATCCCTAGGCTATCACAAGCATCTAGCAACTCTGGTGTGGGTGCATGGTGGCTGGTACGATAAGCATTTACGCCCAATTCTTTCAGCAAACCAATACGATAATACTGTAAATAATCTGGCAGGGCACTACCAACTCCTGCATGATCTTGGTGGCAATTAACTCCTTGAATTTTTATGTGTTTTCCATTTATAAAAATGCCATTGGGTTTTATATCAATACTTCTAATACCAAAACGCTGAGTAGTGCTATCTACTGTTTTTCCATTTTGTTTTACAACACTTATAATTCTATACAAGTAAGGGTTGTCTACATTCCAAAGTATTGGGTTGGCTATTGTAATTTTTTGTTGGGTTGTTTTTATTTCGTTGGATTGTAAAGCAATCGTTTGTGGTATAGATTGTTGCTTTGTATTGCCTTTGCTATCTATTATAAAATTAGTAATGGTGCAATTGGTTAAGTATACGTTTTTATTTTCTACAGCTGTTTCTATGGTAACTATTGCTTTGTTATTTTTAATAGTAGAATAAGCAAATACGCCATCGTTGGCTATGTGTACATTATTAGTTCTGTTTAGCCACACATGCCTGTATATGCCTGCACCCTCGTAAAACCAACCTTCGTATTGGCTTGCATCTACACGCACCACCAATGTATTGCTTGCGTGATAGTTGATGTAATCAGTAACATCATAACTCTCACCTACATAACCACTTTGGTTATTGCCCAAGTAAAACCCATTAAGCCAAAAACTAGCATTTCTAAATACACCATCAAATTGTACTTGAAACCTATCACCAGAATCTTTTGCGTTTACTATAAAGTTTTTTCTATACCAACCAATACTTGTTTCAGGAAATAAGCCACCTACGGGTTTGTAACCATGGCTCTGCACATCAAAATTATCTACGTTTACAAATGGTAATTCAACAGCCCAATCGTGTGGAAGGTTTAGCTTACGCCAACCACTATCATTAAATTTAGGGTCAATACAGGTAGTAGGTGCAGCACCCGATTTTGAAAAGATGGTAGCTATACTGTAGTTAAAATCTTTCTCTGGTTTGGCAGCATTGCCAAAATGAAATTTCCAATCTTCATCTATATTTTGATGGGTGCGTTGGGAGAATATAGAAGTTTGTAGTAATAAAAAAAGTAGGGCGAAGAGTGTTTTTTTCATTGTAGCAGTTTTTGCTTTTTGATACAAGAACATGGATGATATTGGTTGAACGGTGCAAACTCATTCATCTTACTTATGTGATTGTTTATTTGGTAACCAGCATTAGACTAAGCATTGAACTTCGGTTGCGTCGCACACTTCAACAGTAGGAACATCTATCAACAAATAATCTGTAATCCTTGAGCTTATAAAAGGCTTTAAATAATTATCGGTTTCTACAAGCTCAACTTAAAAATTAGTGCAGACTCCCATAACATAAAATTTTAATTGTAAACATTGTATAATAGATATTCTACAGCTAAAAATGTGCGACGCAACCAAAGCTTAATATTGTTCCTTAGCTGGTTCCCAAAAAATGTATTTGTTGTTAAGTAGTTTTATTCTACCTATTGAAGGCGATGAATGAATGTAATGAGTTTCTCGAAACTCAACCAGTATCATTTATTATTGAAACGCATTTAATGCTACTGTTGGTTTGCCACTGTTATCAAAAGCACCCAAAGTATAACCTTGCCAGTTGCCATAAGCTTGTGGCTCCCAATAAAAAACGCCCAACACTTTATTATCGGCCACGGATTTTACTTTGGTTATTAAATCAGTTAAGAAAGATTGACAAGCTGTGGGTTGATCCCAACTCATCCCTACTTCTGCTATCATAATTTCTTTGTTGTAACGTGCTATCATATCGTTTATGTTGGCAAGGCATTGTGCATTTAATGTAGCCCAATTTGTGGTGCTTGGGTATAGGCTCATGCCAATCACATCCCATTTAGCAGCATTATTTTTTAGCCCATCAAACATCCAACGAAACAAAGCATTATCGTAACCATTAGATATATGCACAATAACTTTAGATGTGGGGCTAGTGGCTTTTACTGCATCGTAACCAGCATTAATAAGCAAGGCAAAATTTGCCATATTAGTAGATGCTTTTCCATCTGGCCACAGCATACCATCGTTGGTTTCGTTTCCTACCTGAACCCAATCGGGTGTTATACTTGCAGTTTTTAAAGCAGTTAATACATTGGTGGTATGTGTAGAAACCGAGGTTTGTAATGCTGCAATGGTTTGCCCAGCCCAAGCTGCTGGTTTTGTTTGCTGTCCTGGGTCTGCCCAAGAATCGCTGTAATGAAAGTCGAGTAAAATTTTTAGTCCTAGATTTTTAGCTCTTGTAGCTTTAGTTACTACATCTGCTAGGTTGTTATAACCAGCAGAGGGATTTACCCATACACGTAAGCGAATGGAATTCATGCCACCACTTTTAAGTAATTGCATACACTCCGAAGCTGTACCTGCACTGTTGTAAAATAGTTTTCCCGCTGCCTCTTGTTGGGTAAGCCAGCTTACATCTGCACCTTTTGCAAACACAAAAGTGTTGGTTGGTGGTGGTGTAATAATAGTAGTGTCTGTATTGTTAGATTTGCTACAAGAGATAGAAATAAGCGATAGTAAAAAGCAAAAAATTTTTTTCATGGTAATGGTATATTATTAAGTCTCTTTTAAAAAATGAAGTTACTGTTTATAATCACTACTCAAAGAAGTCTTCTCTGCTTACATTCATATCATACATCATCATGGTAACAGTAGGTTTTTGGCCAGCAAAAACAAGTAGCAGCACTATATATAATAAGAAGAAGGATAGATTTTGGGTAAGGAAATAGCCTATCAACGCACACATTGCTGGCACATCTAGCAAGACCAACTTTTGGGTAAATGCTTTTGTATAAATGGGTAGCTTAACTTCTGCACTATCATAAGTTTGTTGTAGAGATTGCCTTGTTTTAATAAACCTTGTGAAAGCAACTATGCAAAAAGATAGTGCTATTAGAACTACTATAACTTGTATTATTCTTTCTGCCGTTCCAGTAGCGTGGCTTGGTAACTCCTTTGAAAAAAAATAAAATACTACGCTGGATATTATTTGCCCTACCAGCAAGGCTGTGTGTATTAAAACCAATGCTTTT
>JAYVRD010000256.1:0-18712 GCA_043776595.1 Chitinophagaceae bacterium
TCTAAAAACTGTAGATACCGCAAACGAAAACAATAGCCTAATCATAACCATTGAAGGAGTAGGAAACTTTGGCAATGTGCTTTGTCCTGCTGTAAAATGGAGTGCCAATGCCGACCACTTTGAACCCAAGATAAACGAGTTGATAGATAAATTTACTTTTCCATTAGAGGGAAAAAAAGTTTTTGAAATTCCGTTTGTGGCTAAGCAAGAAGGGGAGTTGGTAATACCTGCTATTACATTTTCGTACTACGATATTGCTACACAACAATACAAAACCATTAGCACCGATAGCATAAGTATAAAAGTAGGCGCTACTGTAAATAAAAATATTGATGAAAGTAAAATTAGTGGCGACGTAACCAATAGGCGATACATTTTATTTATTCCAGCCATTGCATTAATGGTAATTATTGGTTTATGGTTTCAATATGGTAGAAAAGAGAAATTGGTGGTTGGTAGTGGACAGTTAGTAGTAACTACGAATATAGAAAGTAAGCCAATAATACCCGAAGAGCAACTAGCTACCAAACCACTAAGTGAAGAAGTGAATGAGTTATTGCTGCTAGAAAATACTGCTGAATTTTTTACAGCAGCAAAAACGCTTACTACCAAATTATTGGTATCTGAAAATGATATTAACAAGAAAGTAAAACTCGAATTTTTAATTAACCAATGCAACGAAGCATTGTACTCACCAGTTGCAATGATTACTAAAGATGATGTGCTGAAGGAGTTGGAAGGATTAGTAGTGTAATTCATTTATAGGATGATGCATTTAGTTTTATCCAACTAACATTAACTCCAAGCAATTCTTTAAGAACCTGTGCTCTTTATTCTCCATGTAAAAAGATGAAAATTATTTTTTTTGTTTAAAATATTTACTTTAATTAGCTTGGCATTACAAGAACTGCTACATTTAGTAAACCCAACACTTAAAATATGAAACCTATTTTTATCGCTGTCCTATTATGGATGGCAATTCCTTTGTTTATATATGCCCAAAGCGACGCTGAAACTGGCATACTCAACTATAAACTGGCAGCTCTAAAGAAAGGTGCTAATTTTTTTACAATAGCACAAACAGTAAGGCTACAGTTTGAAGCGAAACGTAATCAACTAAAACTTATAGGCAAAAACCCAGATAAAGAACAAAGCTTTAGAGAGATGAATGCCCAATTTGAAAGGTGGGCTTATTTATGGCAAGATAAGGTAAACGCAGACGGAAGCTTTCCCAGTGCTGCTGCTGGCTGGAATAATGCTATTGAAAAAAATAAGCAATTAATAACTGGTGGTAATATCGATAATAGAACAACAGGTGCTAATGCTACTTGGACAAACATTGGTCCTAACGATTCATCTATTTTAAATGGCTGGTCGTTTGGTGCAGGTATTGGCAGAGTAAATGTGATAAAACGTAGCCCATTATCCAAAGGTTATATGCTTGCAGGTACTGCTGCTGGTGGTGTTTTTAAAAGTTTAGATTTAGGTTCTAACTGGTCTCCACTTACAGATCAATTTGCTGGCTTAGGTGTTTCAGATATTTTATTTCATCCAACAAACGACCAGATAATATGGGTAGCAACAGGCGATTATGATGCATCGCACATGAATAGCATTGGCATAATGAAAAGTGTAAATGGTGGCACTAGCTGGACACAACCCTTGGCTTTTACACTCAATCAAACTGTAAAAATAAAACACATTTACCTAGATCCAAATTTTGCTACCAATAGTACCTTATACTGCACAGCTACCGATGGGGTGTATGTATCTACCAATGCTGGAGACACATGGACAAAAGAATATGGTGCAGCCAACGATGAAAACATGGTCGACATTATTAAAATAGGTACTACTTTTTTTGCATCTGATGGTTGGGGTAGGTTATATAAATCGACCACCAATATTGCTGCTTTAACTGCTACTTATACACCCACACCTTTTGGTACTGGCAATAAACTTACTTTTTCTTATTCTCCCAATACACCAGATGTTTTGTATTGTTTGTTTCAGGCAAACCCGGCTTTTGCTAAATATACCATTAGCACCAATACAATGTCTGCCCTATCTACAATCAATAATTCTACTCCAGCCGATGGTAATGGAGTATATAATTCTCAAGGTGGGTACAATCAAGTAATTGCTGCCGACCCAGCAAATGGTAACCACTTATTGATTGGAGAATTTAGTGGTAAACGCTCAACAGATGGGGGTGCAACTTGGGCAAATTATTGGAATGGTTATTATACACCCACAGGTTCTACCAATTGGGGTGGTGGATACGTTCACTCAGATCATCATTACATTGAATTTTTAGGTAATGATTCTGTTTTGAATGGCAACGATGGCGGTGTTTATATTGGCAAAATATCTACCAGTAATTTTAAACAATGTTTTAATGGTTTAAAAGCTACGCAGAGTTATAGCATAGCTATACACGATCCTTCGCCAGATAATTTAATGATTGGTAATCAAGATAATGATGGATCTAGCAGGGTAGAAAATGGTAGCAGCATAAAATGGTATGGTGCACAAGCTGGTGATGGTACTGCTACTGCTATTAATCGCACTAATGCAAGTGTAAAATATATTGGTGGTACTAATGGTAGCCTAAGCTACCGTACCGATGGTTTTACTACCAACTATGCAGGAAATAGTATGGATAAACCATCGAATGGTGGTTTTGTTTGGCCCTTAGAAATGCATATTACCAATGGCACAACCTTGTATGGAGGTTTTACGGGATTGTATAAAATGGTAGATGCACCTAAAGTAAATGCAACCGACTGGACTGATTTGAATGCAGGTACAACAGGTACCATTAAATTTATTAACCTAGCTAATAACCTAGGCGATGCTGCCAAGCAACGGATTGTTGTAATTGATGGATCCAACAATATTCGTAAAACCTTAGATGAAGCCACGTGGGCCTCCATTACTGCACCTGCAGGTGCTATTATTAATAGCATTTATTGGAGCAGGAATAATGTTGATACGATGTTTGCAACAGCTAGCGGTTATACTGCTGACAAGAAAATATATTTTTCTATTAACGCAGGTACCACATGGATAAATCTTACAGATAATTTTCCCAACATCGTTACTAAAAAAATATTAAAATATGAAGGCACAGACTCCATATTTGTAGCTACCGAATTAGGTGTTTACTACGCAAGATTGGGTGCAGGAAATACATTGATTAATGTAGGCAACGCATGGTCAAAATACAGTACCGGTTTACCAAACGTAAGAGTAGAGGATATGGAGATAAGCTATGCAACAAAAAAATTATTTGCTGGTTCTTTTGGTAGAGGGGTATGGGTAGTAGATTTAGCTCCATCTGTAGATAATTACTACTCTAAAGCTACTGGAGGCCTACACCAATTGGCTACATGGGGTACTAATATCGATGGTACAGGAACGTCGCCTACTAACTTTACTACCACTGGTATTACTTATAATATTCGCAACAATGCAACGCCTACCATTGCTGCAAACTGGACTGTTTCTGGTACAGGCTCTAAAGTTATTGTAGGCGATGGAACTAATCCTTGCAATTTTACGGTGCCAGCTACGCTTACTGTTACTTCACCTATGGATGTAAGTGCTTCTGGTACTTTAACGCTCAGTGCTAATAGCATTTTTTCGTCTGATGGTAGTTTAGTTTTAAAATCGAATGCCAACGGTACTGGTAAAATAGCTGCTTTGGCAGCAGGTGCTACTATTAACGGTAACGTAACCACAGAAACCTATATTCCTGGTGGTCGTAGAGCATTTAGATTCTTAAGCCATCCTTTTAGTAATACGCTTAATATGGAGTCTTTAAAAGATAATATTTATATAACTGGAGCAGGTGCAGGCTTTGATGCAACTACTACAAATAATCCATCTGCATTTTGGTACGATAACAATGCTGCAGCTCCTGGTGCTTGGGTTGCATTTGGTAGTAGTACAGAAAATAACTGGACACAATACCGAGGCATAAGAGTTTTGGTAAGAGGCGATAGAAACCAACCTACAACTTTAACCGGTGCAAATCCTACACCTAATGCTGTAACCTTAGATGTTACAGGTACTGTAAACACGGGCAATCAAAATATTGCTTTGCCTGTGGCTAATAATTATCATTTGGTAGGTAATCCTTATCCATCGCCAGTAAACATTGGTACTGTTATAGATGGTAATGCAGCCAACCTAGGAACAGCTTATTGGGTATGGAATGCAACATCTGCCCCTAGAGGTGCTTATGAAACTAAAGTAGTTGGTGGTGGCAACTATAATTTAGCCATGAATGGAGCGTTTGTAGTATTACCTACCGCTGTTACTACTCTCCCCTTTACAGAAGCCCATAAGGTTGGGGCCGCCACCTCTAATTTGTTTAGAACTTCTGCGATAGATGGTTTTTTTGAATTGCAATTGCAATACCAAAATCATCATGCCGATAATTTGTTTATTAGACTAGATAAAAAATATAAAAATGAATTTGAACAAGCTGATGCAGAAAAGCTTTTTAATCCGGATATGAATTTTTATACGCTAAGTGCAGATAATAAACCACTCTGTGTAGATAGCCGAGTTTTTGAAAAAGAAGCTATTATTCCTGTAGCCATTAAATCTTCTATACTAAGCTCTTTTAAGTTTGTAGTTCTACAAAATACTCTTGAGCAAGGAATTGAAATTTATTTGAAAGATAATTGGAAAAATACTTTAACAAAACTAGATGTTGGCTCTACTTATGACTTTGAAGTAAGTTCAGATACTACTAGCCAAGGCAGCAAACGTTTTGAATTAGTTATGCAAAAAGAAGTAACACCTGCTAATTCTGCATTTAAAATTGCTGTATTCCCTAACCCAACTTCTAACAAAATTTGTGTAAGTAGTACAAGTGTTTTAAAGTCGGTTTCTATCTCTAGTGTTGGTGGGGTACAATTAACCTATGCTATTCCAAACAATAAAACCTACTTTTTTGATATGACCATGCTACCAGCAGGTACTTACATAATAAATGCGGTAGATGAAAAAGGTTTTACGTATTCTGAAAAAGTAGTAAGGATTAAATAACCATTACAGCTTTAAAAAATCAAAAGGATAAATGATTCTCTACTGGAGACATTTATCCTTTTTTATAGCTTCTATCCTAAATTTATTAATAAATTAATCAGTGTATTTATACCCCACCCCTCTTATAGAATGAAAGTATTTTGGGTTGCGACTGTCTTCTTCAAAATATTTACGGAAGTTGAGAATGAAATTATCTATAGTTCGTGTGGTAGGATATACGTTGTAGCCCCACACCACCTGCAAAATTTTTTCTCTCGTTACTACTTCGCCTTTACTCTCTATTAGCAACTTTAAAAGCATAGCTTCTTTTTTACTCAACTCAATTTGTTTACCATCGTAGCTTATAGCATCTTGTGCCTTAAAGTCTATAGTGTTATACCCAAAAGTATAAGTATCGCCAATACTTACTTTATCTAATATTTTTTTATTCTTGTTAATGAGTTTATCAACCCTCAACAACAACTCTTCTAAATTAAATGGCTTGGTTAAATAATCATCAGCACCTTTTTTTAAACCGAGTACTCTATCTGCACTAGCATTTTTGGCACTAAGCATTAGTATAGGAACTTGATTGTTATTTACCCTAATGGTTTCTGTAACGCTAATGCCATCCATTTCGGGTAGCATCACATCCATAATTATTAAATCAAAATATTCGTTGCTTACCGCTTTCAAAGCTTGGCTACCATCGTAGGCAGATGTTACACCATAGCCTTCCATCTCTAAGTTTAGTTTTAGGGTTTCATGAAGGTTTTCTTCATCTTCTACCAATAAAATATTCGCTTTGGTATTACTCATTATACATTAAATGTGGCTGTAAAAATACTTCCCTGTGGCTCGTTGTTTGTCATGCTAATGTAGCCATTATGCCCTTGCATTATTTTTTTACAAAGGTATAGTCCCAACCCCGTTCCTTTTGTTTTACGTGTGTTTTCATTGCCTGAGCGATAGAATTTTTCAAATATTTTTTTCTTTTCTTCTTCTGCTATACCAATCCCCTCATCTACTACTTTCAAAGAAATTTTTTTATCTGCTTCAGCAAGTGAAACTTTAATAGTTGACTCTTTAGGTGAATACTTAAACGCATTTTCAATTAAATTGTTCAGCAGCATTTGTAGTAATAACTGCTCCCCATTCAAGTAAATACTTTCTGCAATCTCACTTTGTATAATACGTTGAGGGAAACGATTTTGAAAATATTCTATACTACCTTCTACCAAATCGCTAAAATTAATTTCTTGTTTGGCAGCATTGTATAAGCCACTATCTAATTGAGACGCTAAAAGGATATTGTTGCAAAGACTATTTAGCCTATTGGTTTCTTGTATGGTATTACTAATCAATTTTTGCTGCTGCACTTCTTCTAGCTTTCGTTTTTGAAGTGTCTCTAAATTTAGCATGGCTATAGCTATGGGTGTTTTTAACTCATGGGTTACAGCCATCATAAAGTTTTGTTGCTGCTGCCCCACTTTTATTTGCCTACGTGTAGCCCTGTACACAAATACAGCCCCTACTAAAATAAGTATTAAAAAGATAGAGCCTTCGCCAATGTATTGTGCAGTTTTTCTTTGTTGTGCAGCTTGTATAGATGCTACTTTTTGTAGGTATGATGTGTCGTCTTTATTAATTTCTGCCAAACGCATTTGTGCCATCAGTTTGTTTTGATTACTAAGTGCAACAAACCACCATACCAATGCAGCTACTATGTACAGTAGCAGCACCCAGTACACAACAGTTACCATTACTAATTTTCTTTTAAGGAAAAAACTCATGGCTGTACTTTTTCTACACGTATACCTGCATTCAATATGTATTGTAGAGGCTCTTCTCTCATTACATGGGCTACATAAAAAGTATAGCTACCTTTTTTTAAGGGTAAGGGAACGGGATTAAACTTTATTCTATGCTCAATAATATCGTCCATAGCACTACCCAGCCAATGTGTGTTATCTGCCAGTGGAAATTCTCTTTTGATAGCAATGGGTGCAATGCTAGTATCAGTAGCTTTCATATTTACATCTAGCCAAATATTTTTATAACGATAAGCATCTTCGTGACGTATTACTACAAATACATTGTACAAACTCTTGTCATCATCTACCGTAAATATAAATTGCTTTGTATCATTTTCTTTCCATTCGTGGTTGGGGAAAAAAGCTGTCTTCTCGTACACATCTATCTTTTTACAAGATATTATCAGCAACAAAATACTAAATACAAGAATGCAATTCGGTTTTACTATTTTTCTTTTCATAGCTATTAAAAAAGGAAAAATTATTTTTTATAGTTTATAAAACATTCAATACTTGCTCTTTGGCTTTCTCCATTTCGTCTTTCATTAGCACCACACATTTTTGTATGTCGGCATTATTTGCTTTGCTACCAGTTGTATTAATTTCTCTACCAAACTCTTGCAGTATAAACGATAATTTTTTACCCTTACTCTTTCCATTTTCGTTCACAATACTTTTAAAATATTCACAATGATTTTTCAATCTTACTTGCTCTTCGGTAATGTCTATTTTTTCTATGTAATAAATTAATTCTTGCTCCAAACGGTTGGTATCGTAGTTTTCTTTGCCCACATAATCCTCTAATAATTTCTTCAACCCCTCTTTTATTTTTTCTCTACGTAATGGTTCAAATGGCAGTATGGCAGCAGCTTGCAGTTCTATGTTTTCAACCCTTTGCAGTAATTCTACTTCTAACGATTTTCCTTCTTCTACTCTATGCTTACTTAAATTACCAATCGCTTCTTTCAATACATTTTGAAATTCTTTCCAGTCATTTTCACTCAACATTTCGGTAGAGTTTACTACTACTTCTGGCAATCTTAACACCGCAGCCAATAATTGGTTTACATCCGCATCCAATTCTTTTGCTACTTCTGTAACACTAGTGTAATAAGCCTTCAACAAATCTGTATTTATAGTTACAGGTTTAGCAGCACCATTTTGTTTAATGCTTACAATACACTCTACACTACCACGCTCCAGTTCTTCATTAATCATATTTCTTACCTCAAACTCATAAGGTTTTAATAGTGGTGGCAAAAATAATCTAAGGTCAAACTGCTTACCATTCAGCGATTTTATTTCTACCAAAAACGTCTTTTCACCTACCGTTTGTTCTGCACGTCCATAACCAGTCATTGAGTATAGCATAGAAATTTTTTTATGTTACCAGCTGTGGTATTTCATAGCAGCATTAGTTGCGTCGCACACTTGAACTGTTGAATATAACTGGGCAATGACGTAAAAGTAATTGAAAAATCTATAGTGCTACAAAAAACAAAGCCTCGCTTTGCAGCGAGGCTTGTTACGTACCTTCAATTATAAAACGAGAAAAAATTATAGTTTAGTCATGTTAAATTTTAAAGTCGCAAAACTTACATCTATTTTGTAGTTGCCACTTAAGGTTGGACCAGGAAAGTTTTGAGGCAAATTATAACCAAATGTTCCACCTTGGTTTAAGCCAGGTAAGCTATTATTAGCCACAGAATATTTGTTACTCCAATCTCCATTTACTGGTAAGAAGAGAAATTCTTTGCCGCCCACCATATTGTTTAATGTTAAAGTAAAAGCAGAAGAGTTGAGTCTGGTAAACTGTTGTGAAGGTACAGGCACCGGATTATTCCAACCAGTTGCATCACCACCTGGTGTAGCATTACCCACTATAAATAAACTACTAGGCAAAACAGATGTATATGGTGTAAGTGTAAATTTACCTGTTTGAAAATCTACGATTAATTTATACCAACCACTAGTTGCAGGACCAGGAAAATTATCGCTTAAATTAAAACCAAAATCACCACCAGCACTTAAACCAGCAACGGTATTGTTAGCTACTGAGAATTTATTTGCCCAATCGCCATTTAAAGGCAATAATAAGTATTGTTTTCCGCCTACCATATTGAAAACACCTCCCCAAGTTGTTTCATCTATTCTTTCTAATTCTTGTTTAGGCACGGGTACAGGATTATTCCAACCAGTTGCATCCCCACCTTCTGTAGCATTACCAACGATATATAATTTGCTTGTGGTAGGCAAGGCAATTTTTGGAGGGATTTTGTAGGGAGTTGCTTTTAGCCTTACAGTATTAGCTACAATTTTTTCGTTGTTATTGCCGTAATAGGTTGTTAATCTAACATCTACGTCATAAGCAACATTAAACTGAAAGCCAAAACCCAACAAAATAGCGTTCATTTCTTTATTGGTAAAAGAGGTGCTTAATGCACCAATGACAGTTTTGCTTACAGCCTTAGAAAAATTGCGACCCGCAGAGTCGATTTCTAACATATATTTTGTAGTAGCTGAGTCGTTAGCATACTTTGGATTTGTCCAAGAAAAAGTAACACCAATTAAATTAGAGTCAGTAGCCGTAGGTGCAATGGTTGCTTTACTTGCAGTTAAAACAGAGGTTGTACCATTATTATAATTTGGTAAGTCATCTACCTTTTTACAGGCAGTAATAGTAGCTGCTATTACCAAAACAGCAAGTAGAATTTTAGATAAATATTTCATGATTTTGATTTTTTCTTTTTAAAAAATTATATTCAGTTGGTTATTGTACAGTAAATTTTCCTGTTTTAAACTCAACAGTAATTTTATAAGACCTTGTTGCTGCTGGTGCTAACAAATCACTTCCATTTGGTTTAAAGTCGTCTCCATTTACGTTATTGCTATTATTGCCACCCATGCCGCCATATTTAGCACTCCAACTGCCATAAACAGGAAGTAGTAAATAAGACTGACCGCCAGTTAATACAATATTCAATTCAAAACTTGTTGAACTAACTTTTGTAAATTTTTGGGTAGTACCAGGACCATCGCCAGCACAACCACATTGCCAGCTTAATGGTGTTGCAGCACCAGTAATGTACAGGTTTGTAGGTACTGGGTAAATAACATCTAAGTAAGTAGTAACCGAAAGCTTAACAACATTAGAGAACATTGGCAAACTGCTATTAGCTAGCGTAGACTTTACTCGGATGTCTATGTTCTTAGCAACCATTTCAGGTAAGCCTAAGGCAGCTAGCATGGTATTAAACTCTTTAACTGTAAAAGTTTTAGAAAGATCTTTAGAAATAGCTACTTCTTGAATTTTAGAGCTTTTAAAATTTGATCCAGTAGTATCAAACTGCAAAGTATAAGATACATCTTGAGAACTAATACCTGTTGTAAATTTATAGTCGGGGTTTGTCCACGAAAATTTAACTGCAGGCAAATCTTTATTAGCAATATCTAACACAATTGGCCCTGCTACAGATGCTGCAAGCACAGGGGATTTAGCTTCTAAGAAAGTAATTTGATTTTCGTCTTTTTTGCAAGAACTAAATGTTATAGCAAGTAGCGATGATAAGAAAAGAAACTTTGTTATCTGTTTCATATTTGTATGTTTTTCTGTTTATAAAATTAATAACCAGGGTTTTGTTCAAGGTTAGGATTAGATGTTCTATTAGCTGCAGGTATTGCAAATAAATTGTACTTAGTATCTACAGCAGTACCAGATGCAACACCACCTTTCCAAGGCCATAAATAAGTACCAGTGGTTAATAAACCATAGCGTATTAAATCTGTTCTTCTATGTCCTTCCCAATACAATTCACGTCCTCTTTCATCTAATAATTTTTGTAGGGTTAAATCGGTGGCAAGAAACGGTGTAGTAGAAGCTCTTGCACGTATAAAGTTGATATATGTAAGTGCAGTTGCATTATCACCACCTGTACCACCACGTAGTACAGCTTCTGCATAAATTAAATACATTTCGCTTAAACGAAATATTGGGAAATCAACATCGGCAAAAGTTTGTGTAGCGTCTGAAACTGTTCCATTATCGCTACGTATATTTTTGTATTTGCTAATGTGAATGCCATTATCAAAGTTGCTAATGTCTGCAATAACAGATTGTGTAGCTGTAGCTGGATATTTATTTGTAAACAAACCTGTACCTCTTTTATCTCCTGTAGTTAAAGAAGTATCTACTTTACCACCACCATCTTTAGGGAATAAGTCGAATAAGCCTTTAGTAGCTCTATAACCATACCAACCACCACCTACACCATATTCAGCAAAATCGTCTCCACAAGATGCGTGTACAAAAAAAGTAGTATTGCCATAAGCTTGTGTACGCAATCCATCGCAAGCAACTGCAAACATAAATTCGTCTTTTTGTTTATCGTTATCGGCCATAAATAAATTGCGGTAAGTTGGGCGTAAAGAATAGCCACCACCTATCACTTTCTTAGCATAAGTTATAGCATCAGTATATCTTGTAGTGCCTGTATAAACACCTGCATTGAGATACATACGTGCTAATAAAGCCCATGCTGCACCTTGGTCAACTCTGCCATATTCAATTGTTTTTACTGGTGCCAACGTAGATTCAATAGCCTTTAATTCTGATTCTATATATGCAAACAAATCGGCTCTTTTAATTTGTCTAGGTAAGGTAGCACCTACACCATCTGCTTCTGTAATAAAAGTAGAATTACCAAATAAATCCATCATCACCCAGTAATTAAATGCACGTAGAAAACGAACTTCGGCTACTGACTTTTTTATATCTGAAGCATCAGCACCAGTAATCCCACGTTCAGCTAATTTAGCATCGCTAGATTCTCTTAAATATTCATTAGCCAATGTTATGTTGTAAATAGGACGTGCATACATTCCCTTTAAGAAAGGATCGCCACTCGTCCACTGCATGTTATGAAAATCTTTTATGGTTTGGTCATTCCAAGCAACTACTGCTTCATCAGTTGGCAATTCTTCGCAGTTAAAAAACATACGAATAAAGGCTACTTGAGAACCCTCATCTAAACCGCCACTAATGTCTGGTGCACCAGATGGACCTTGATTACCGGTAATAGCTAAACCACCATATACTTTTGCCAATACACTTTTGTAGCCAGCAGCTGTAGCATAGGTTTTCTCTGGCGTCAAATCGTTTTGAGGAAACAAATCCAGCTTTTTAGCACAAGACGTTACAGTAAGTGCTGCAACACATGCTATAGCTATTTTTTTTATTATTCTATTTTTCATACTAAATTATTTAAAAATTAAAAATCAAAATTAAGACCTAAAGAAAAAATACGAGGACGTGGATAGATGTTATTGTCTACACCAGTATCACTTGAATTTTCTGGGTCTAAGCCAGAGTACTTGGTGATAACGAATACATTTTGAACACTTGCATTTACACGCATTGAGGCTTGATTTTTTAGAATCTTACCTACGTTGTAACCGATATTGATGTTATCTAATCTAAAGAAAGAAGCATTCTCTATATAGTAATCTGATAAATATTGGTTGTTTTTAAAGCCAGTTGCCAAATAGTTACGAGAAGCATTGCCTATAAAGTTAATTGGATTTTTGATTGCTCTTAAAACACCATTATTGGAGTTGAAGTTATTGTATAAATAATTATCAAAATTTCCATGTGCTGCTAAACCTACGGTCCAATTTTTAATGGCTACTTGTGTGTTAATGCCCAACAATACAGTTGGTGCAGGCTTTTTATAATAGTAACGGTCAGCATCTGTAATTTGTCCATCTCTATTTAAATCTTCATACAATCCTTCAATTGGCTTACCTGCTTGGTCATAAATTTGTTTGAACACATTGTATATATACGGTGAATAACCTACGGCAAATTTACCAATATTGTTTCCTGTACCTCCACTAATTCCACTTACATCTATTCCTTTAAATGAAGCATCTTCTTGTTTTAATAAATTGGTAATTTCAGATTTGTTGTAAGTGATGTTAAATCCAAAGTCCCAAGTAAGTTTTTTGTTTTTGATTGGCGTGGTATTTAAAGTAAACTCTACACCATTGTTTTCAATATTACCAACGTTGGTTAATAAAGTAATATCAAAGTTGGCACCTGGTGCTACTGGCACCACACTTAAAAGGTCTTTTGTTTTCTTCTTGTACACTTCAATACTACCACTAATTCTATTGCTTGCAAATGCGAAGTCTAAACCTACGTTTGTAGTAGTTGTTGTTTCCCATTTAATATTAGGGTCGTATGCTGCAGGACGTAAAAAACTATAATAGTTGCTACCAAAAAGATATTGAGCTGTAGATGTACTTTGAGAATATCTAGGTAAATAGCTATAATAGCTAATGCCATCTTGCTGACCTGTAATACCATAACCAACCCTTAATTTTAATTCATTTATTGCTTTGCTTGTTTTAAAGAATTCTTCTTTCAACTTCCAAGCACCCACAATCGATGGGAAATAACCTACACGTGTATCAGGAGAAAATTTTGAACTCGCATCTCTACGGATAGAAGCAGTTAATAAATACTTATTAGCATAAGTATAGTTTAGCCTTGCAAAATAAGACTCTAAACGATACTCAGGCTTATCTGTTAAGAAGGTTGGCTCACTACCAGCAATTGTATCTTTTTTAGCCGGCTTGGTTGGATCAGCAATAGCTCTATAACTAAAAGAAGGAAAGTTCTTTACTTTAGTTAAAAAGTCTTGGTAGCTGTGCGTAACTAAAATATCAATTTTACTATCTATACTTTTTATGTCTTTACTATAAAATAAAGAAAGGTCTAACAGTGTATTTCTCTTTCCTTGCTCGTAGTAGGTTCTACGTCCACCAGTTTTATAATTGGTAGCAGAAATAGAATCATAATTATCATTACCACTACCAGCAGCATCGTCTATACCAGCATTCATTTGCACATGCAAATCGGGGAAGAAATGAAGCTTATAATCTAACTGTACATTTCCAATCAATCTATTTACAGTTGATTTATTGTTTCTAAGGTTTAATAACCCTAATGGATTACGAGTAGCTAGGTCAATTGGTTTTGTGTCTACTTGCAACCACTCATAGTAGCCACCATATTTGTTAGTAGCATTTACAGGTTGTGTAGGGTCAAAAGCTACCGAAGAGCCAATAGCTCCCTCATCAGCAAAAGTTTTTTTAGTAGAAGCGACTTTAACGTTAAGATTCACAGCTAAATGGTCTTGAAAAAATTTAGGAGATAAACTTAATGAAGAAGTAACTCGATTAAAATGATCTGTTTTCAAAATACCATCTTGTGAAAGATACCCTACAGATAAACGGAAAGGAATATTGTTAATAGCTCCCGATGCACTGATGTTGTTATCGCTTGCAATAGCAGTTCTATAAATTTGATTTTGCCAGTTTGTGTTGGCAGTACCTAATAAATTTTTATACGTATTACTTCCTGTAGCAGTTGCATCGGCATTTATGATACTTCTAATTTCATCTGCATTAAGTATATCAATTTTTTGACCAATTACAGCAGCAGAAAGTTGGGTATTAAAGTTGTATTTAATTTTTCCTTTAACGCCTTTTTTGGTGGTAATGATAATTACACCATTGCTAGCTCTTGAACCATACAACGCAGTTGCAGCTGCATCTTTCAATACGCTCATGCTTTCTATATCGTTGGGATTAATTGTGCTTAATAAATTTCCAGTACCTGCAATACCGTTGCCATCTACAGGCACACCATCAATTACGATTAGTGGATCATTACTGGCATTAAGAGATGCACCACCACGAATACGAATTTTACTGCCACCTCCAGCACTGCCACCCCCACTAGTTATTTGCAAACCAGCAACCTTACCTTGTAGCAATTGTTCGGGAGATGCAATGTTTCCCTTCTGAAAATCCTTAGATGAAATAGAAGTTACCGCACCGGTTAAATCTCCTTTTTTTCTTGTACCATAAGCTACCACTACTACTTCACCAATATTATCGGCAGTAGCAGTTTTTAAACTAATGGCAATTTTTCCACTTGCCTTTGCCTCTTGTGGAGTAAATCCTACAGAAGAAATTACAAGTGTAGCACTTTCGGGTGCTTTAATACTAAAACTACCATCGGCAGCTGTAGCAGTTCCTGTTTTTGTGCCTTTAATCATTACGGTGGCACCAGCAACTGGTGTACCATTGGCATCGGTTACTTTACCTGTAACCGTTTTATCCTGTGCCATGGCCGTTGTGCCAAGCATTACAAAACCTAGGATAAGAGTGAGCAATCGTTTCAAGTTCATAATTGAAGGTTTACTGTTATAAAAAAATACTTGTTAGTGTTTAGTTTAGTTAATGATTATAAATTTTTCTGTAACTGCCTTACCATTTAGTACACCTCTTATGAAGTACATACCAGATGATAATTTGCCTACGGCGATATTTTTACTGCTTAAGGGTATTTTATAAGTTCCTTTTACTTTGTAACTATTTTCTAATTGTGCTAATTCTTTGCCATTTATATCTGAAATAGTAAGTGAAAAATTTCCCGAGCGTAATAAGCTATATTCTACTGTAGATGAAGCATTGGCTGGATTAGGATTTACCCTTACCCTCATATCATATACATAGCCAGCAGAATCTTTTTTAGGAATAACAGTACCTGGATAGTTGTGAATAGAAAGTACAACTTGCGAAGCATTTCTATCTACGTACACATAATATTCTCCAGGTTGTAGCGTAATACTTTGTGAGCCACCAGTAGCAGTAAATGTTGTTCCCGTTAAATAACTATACCATGTACCTGCTGTTGGAAAAGTGATAGATGATGTTTGTGTTACTACATCAAAATTGCCAATTACCATTACTCTTAATGAAGGGTCATTAATTTGGAAACGTTTAAATGCTCCACTTAAATCCCATGAAATATTTGAAGTGATAAAGGCATTATAATAAGCAGGTACATTTCTCAACTTAAGCATAGCTGCATATACGTTATACAATGATTTGCGATTTGGATTGGATAAATAATCCCACTTTACTGGTTTAGAATCTGTACGACAATTGTTATTTACTGTTAAATCGCCGCAGGTGTTAATGCTGTAATCATAACCTAACTCTCCAAATTGCCACATCATTTTTGGTCCTGGTATCATAGCCCAAAATGCTGAAGCCATTTCATCTCTTTTTAAAGCAGTATTTATATCTCTTATATTATAACTGCCAGAGCTATTCCCAAAGTTTAAGTTTTTATACATTAACCTTTCTTCGTCATGGCTTTCTTGGTAAGTAACTAAATGTGGACTACTCCAACCACGATTGGTAAATACGCCATAGCTCCAATCCCAACCACTATTAAAACCCATAGTGGCTTGATTGAAATTATAATTAACATTACCCCAAAGCAGCATACCATAATTTGAGAGTTCTAATTCCTCTGAATTATTGGCAAAATGTTCTAAAATACAATAACTACCTGCCGACACTGCTTGCATACTATCATAATATCTTTTCCAAATAGTTACTCTTGATGCATCATATTGGCTCCAATAGTTTACATCACTACCACTATTGGTTTGTGTAAAGCCTTTACTTAAATCCCATCTAAACCCATCAATTTTATAATTAGTCATCCAATGCCTTATTACCTTAGCAGTAAGATCTTTTGTTGCGGCACTCTCATGATTAAAATCGTATCCTACACTATAAGGGTGGGTAGCCGTTTGGTTAAACCAAGGGCTGTTGGCAGCAGGCTGATTGCTAGCTGAGTTCCAATACATTTGTACCAAAGGACTTTGCCCAAAAGCATGGTTCATGGCTATATCCATTACTACAGCAATACCTTTACTGTGTGCAGCATCAACAAATTGTTTAAAAGCAGTTTCGGTACCGTAGTATTTATCTGGTGCAAAAAAGAAACTTGGGTTATAACCCCAGCTAAGGTTGCCTTCAAATTCATTACTTGGCATTAGCTCAATAGTATTAATGCCCAACTTTTGTAAATAGTTCAACGTGTCTTTTAGCGTTTGCCAATTAGGGGCTGCTAAAAAATCTCTTACTAATAATTCGTAAATAACAAGGTTCTTTTTATTGGGTCTTGTATACGTTGTGGCTGTCCAGTTGAAAGGAGCTTTTGCAGTTTGAAAAACACTTACTATACCGCTTGTTAAACCTGTTGGATAAGGTTTTAAAGAAGGATAATTAGCAGAGGGTATGTATTGGTCATTATATGGGTCTAGTACTTTTTCAGCATAAGCATCCGCAACTTTTATTGAATTATCTATTACATATTGATAACCATATTCTGTACCTGCTGTAAGCCCAGTAATTTTTAACCACCAACGATTTCCATCAGGGGTTTTATTCATTTGATGTATAAGTGTAGGCGACCAGTTATTAAAATCACCTATTACAGCTACTCTAGTTTTGCTTGGTGCATATAATACTAAGGTTGCTGCTGTTGGGTCAGCCTCATAATTTATGCCATCTACTACACCTGTGGGCAATGGTGCTATGTTTACTGCACCTGCTACTAAAAAAGAAACTGTATCTCTATTGGTAGTAGCTCCATTTATTGCCTCTGCTACTACAGTTTGTGTACCAGGAGATGCAATAATGCCGGTAGAACTAAGTTGTGTAACGCCAGCTGCACTATTAACTAATGTGCCATTAAAATATAAATTGAGTGTAGATGCTGTACTTGCTTTACCTGTTATACTAACTGGATCCCCAACATTTTTTACCAAAGGTTCTGGTGTTGGTATATACATAGGTTGGCGATACGGGTTATCAACCCTTGCATACACGCCATTATCATATACTGTTACGTACATGTCGCTTGCATCGGTATTACGTTGTACTTTGCTACCAGCACCATTTCTATAAAGAATGGCAATTTTTTTTATAGTTTCAGACGGGTTGGTAATGCCAAAAAAGTTTCTCAAACCGCCAGTTATAGTAAACTTCCATTTGTTGGCAGATGGGTAACTACATTGAGCTAATGGATTAGTTGTAGCCCAAGTAAACTTTACATATTTCCAATCGGAAGCTGAAGTGCTCAAACTAGTAATTGCACCTAGATGTACATATACATCGGAAGTGGTGGCGTAATCTTTTAACCCTTGATTGCCAAAAGTGGCATCACAAGTAATTTCAATGATACCACTACTTTCCTGCAAAAAATCAGGATTGGTAGTAAGCAATTGTGCTTTGCTATACACAGAAAAAGCAACAAGCAATAGGACAAGTAGTTTTGTTTTCATCGGCTATTTTTTGCAATCGTTTTTTCCACAATGTGTTAAAAATACACTAAGTACAATGTGTAAATCGTACACAATATAGGAACATTTTTATCTCTGCAAAACTTTGTTAAGACTTTTTTCAAAAAATTTTTAGTAGGTTGAACAAAAAACGCTAGAAATCAATGCCAATCCATTTACGCTTATTTTTTTCGTACTTATCAAAATCAAATTTGTACAATTTGCCTGGGCGGTGAGGAACATCTTCTTCCATTTCGCCAACATCAATTAATAAATCCATAGAAGCAAACTTTTTGCGGAAATTTCTTCTATCTAATTCAACTCCTAGAATAGCTTCGTATAAGGTTTGTAATTCACGAAGAGAAAATTTATCGGGTAATAAATTAAATCCCAAAGGATGTTCTTGAATACGTTTTTGCAACCAACTGTAGCAGTAATCTAAAATTTCTTTATGGTCAAATGCCATTTCTTTTAAAGATGATAAGCTGTGCCAGTGCAACTCGTTTGCATGTATTTTTAGTTGATGGTGCTGAATATTTAATAATGAACAATAAGATACAGTTAGAACCCTTCCTCCAGGATGCCTTAATGGCTGACCAAATGTTTTTACTTGCTCCAAGTAAATATCATCCATACCCGTTCTCTCCT
>JAYVRD010000257.1:0-4779 GCA_043776595.1 Chitinophagaceae bacterium
ATTTTTATTCTAAAGCTTGTTTCCAAAAAAAATATCATGTAGTTGTGCAGACACCATTAAAATTTCTTCCCTTTTTTAAACCTTGCTACTACATCTATCACTTGGTTGTTTTGTAAAATAGCAGGGTTTAGTTCTACAAATTTTTTAAGGAGTTTGGGGGCATTTTCCATGGCTTTTTCAAGTTGCAACAAGCCTTCTTTTGGCTTGCCTAATAAAAACATAGCTGCACTATAATAAAAGGTAAAAATAGCTTTTCCTTCTGTGGCGTTTATTGCTGCTAAGCATTGCTCCATGGCTTCTTGGTAGTATGTGGCTTTAAATAAACAACGTATCAATGCCTCCCAACCTGCAACATTTTTGGGTTTGCTGCGTACAACATTTCCAAACGAAATAACAGCATCTTTATAGCGGTTTAAGTTCATCATACACTCTCCCATAGCTAAGTTATACTCTGGCACACTTCGGTGGATTCGCATGGCACTTTCTAAACTTTTTACAGCACTTTGCCATTGCTCTTCTTTTATGTAAGTGTTGGCTATTTTAAAATGTAGTTTGCTATCATCGGGGTTTAGGTGTACAGCTTTTTTAAAATTAAAACGTGCTTGGGCATAATTGCCCATTTTGAAAAAACAATGCCCGATTGCTTCATAAATTACATCTTCGGGGCGATTTAGTTCTAACACACGTTCTAATACTTCTATGGCTTCTTTATACTTGCGTAGGCGTATGTAAGCATCTCCCATGTTGCGGTAGGCGTAGTCGAATTTTTCGTCTATAGCTACTGCGTATTGGTAAGCATCTAAGGCTTTTTCGTATAATTTTATGCCTTGATAAGCTGCTGCTAGGTTAAACCAAGCAATTTCATTAAACGGAAATTCATCAATTATATGCTGGTGCAGTTTGATGCTTTCTTCGTTTCTGCCAGTGAAATCTGTCCAAAAGCAAATTTTAAAAAGGGCTTCCTCATTGTTTGGGTCGTCTTGCAACACCATTTTTAGGCAGTCGAACACTTTGTCAAATTCTTCGTGGTCATCATACACATCTGCCAATTCAAATAGCATATCAATGCGTTCTTCTCCATCAAAAAGCTGTAAGGCTTCTTCTAATAATTCAATAGCTTTTTCTTGTTGATCTAAGGCTAAATAAGCGTCGGTTTTTAAAATATAAAGGTCAATATCGTTAGAATCGAAGAGGGCAGCATGATCTAAAGTGTCTAAAGCAAGCTGATATTTTCCAGTGGCAAGGAGTATATCTGCCTTTTTTATCATTAATTGAGAGGAGTAAGGAAACTGTTCTGTAGCTATTTCGGCGGCTTCTAAAGCCTCTACCAAACTGTCTTTATCATCGAAATAATCAATGATTTTTTCGAAAGCATCTTCCTCTAAAAACGTGTGCTGACGACCATTTTTAAGGTTTTGATATTGGCGGAGAAGTTCATTAAGTTCTTCTCTATCTTCTCGGTATGGATTCTCTCTCATTCCGTTATTGGTTTATCTAAACTAAGACTAAATAATTAAATACCAAACTTTTTGTAACCTTTTTTGATTTGTTAACGTCTTATTAATACCAAATAAAAATTGTTAAATATTCAAAAACTACTTATTTTTACAATAATGAATATAAAAAGCCACATAAAAAAAGTATTTGCGTCACTACTAATAGTGTTTGCAGTGCAGTTTGCATTGGCGGCTTCTACATCTACTTCCAGTAACAATAGTACGAAAGCAAAAAGCAAATACAGTTTGCAAAACTTAAACAGAAATATTTATAAATCTGCTGGCTCCCTCTCCTACTCTGTTCGTCAAAATTTTCATTTTAGCGGATCTAAAACATTAAGTGTTCAAGTACAAAGCAATACTGTACAGTATAACTCAGTACTGCGTTTTGATAAAGGAAATACAACCTATATCTATCCTTACAAAACAAAAGTACATGTGCCTAAGTTTAAAACACCAACTGCACCAATTCATTAATAAAACATTCCTATAATCTTAAAAAGGATACTAAAAAGGTATCCTTTTTTTATTGTCTCAGATTTATTTGAATCAAATTTACGCTTCTATAAAAGCTACATAGAAATAGAAAAGTGGAAATGTGCGACGCCACTGAAGCTCAATTCGTATTCTACGGTTCGTGCAAAAAAAATTCTAGATTGATACAATTTGGAATTTTTGAAAGTTAAATTTTGTACATCCAACCGTGTGTATCGGCAGCTTTGCCATAGCGTATATCGTTTAGGCGTTTTTTAAGTTCTGGTGCAGTTTTCCAGTTATCTACGTCAAAAGTCATAACATAGTCTTTGTACTTTAGCTCTTTTATTAAGGATATAGTGGCGGCTGTTCCTGTGCCAAATACTTCGTATAATATGCCTGCTTTGTGTGCATCTATTAGGTCGTCGATACTTATCTTTTTTTGTTGTACTTCAAAGCCCATTTCTTTTAATACAGTTATAGCACTGTCTCTTGTTACTCCTTCTAAAATAGTTCCATCTTCTAAAGATGGGGTAATGGCGGTATTGCCAATAATAAAAAATACATTCATTGTTCCTACTTCTTGTAGGTACTTGTGCTCAAAAGCATCTGTCCACAAAACTTGGTCGTATCCTGCTTGCTTGGCTAATGCTGTGGCGTGCATACTTGCCCCATAATTGCCAGCATTTTTGCTAAAGCCTACGCCACCTGGTGCTGCACGTGTGTATTTTTCTTCTACATAAATTTTCATGGGTGCAGCGTAGTAAGGACCTGTAGGACTAAGAATAATCATAAACTTATAAGTTTCTGATGGTTTTACGCCAATGACAGGATCACTGCTAAACATAAAGGGGCGAATGTATAAGCTATGATCGGGCATAGTGGGTATCCAATTGCTATCTAGCTCTACAAGCATACGCATGCCCTCCATAAAAATATCTTCGGGTATAGTAGGCATTTGCATACGCTCGGCAGAAATATTAAAACGACGAAAATTATCTTGTGGGCGAAAGATAAAAGCTTCGCCAGCAGGATTTTTATAGGCTTTTATACCTTCAAAAATAGCTTGCCCATAATGTAATGCAGCAAGAGATGGCTCTAGTAATAAAGGTTGGTATGGCTTAATCTCAACATTAGTCCATTCGCCGTTTTCGTAATCGGCTTCTAACATATGGTCGGTATAATATCTACCAAACGGTATGTTTTCCAAAGTCATTTCGTTTAATTTACTTCTTTCGGCTTTGGTAACATTGATGTCTAATGCTGCTGTCATACAATTATATTTGTTGCAAATAAACAATAAAAATTAAAACTAACGACTGTTATTATTACTAATGAACACGAGCTTAAAAAATATACAATTACCCCAGTTTATTATTGCCGATTTTTATAAGGAATGTTTGGTTGTTTTAGATGATATGCAATCTACAAACAAGGTATTACAAACCATTGAAACGACAAAGCCTACAACTACCTCTTTTATAAATGAAAAAGAAAATACAAACCATACGCCACCAAAACCCAAACTAGTGGCTACACCAGCTGCCAAATGGTTTTTGGGTGATAATAAAAAAAGTATTGCCATTTTGGTAAAAGATGAAACTGCAGTTTATTTAAACGATGAAAGTTTAAATTTTTTATCTAGCATATTGGGGGCTTGTAAGCTAAACTTAGGAGATGTAGCCATCATAAACCAAGCTAATCAAGCTGTAAACTTTACCATATTAAAAGAAAAATTACAACCAAAGCAGTACTTATTATTTAACGTAAATGCCAACGATATTGAACTGCCATTTACCGTACCTAACTATCAAGTGCAGCAGTATAGTGGTAGTAATTTTTTAATAGCCCCATCGCTGCAAAATATGTTGGGTAATACTCAAGAAGCCAAACTTGAAAAAAGTAAACTGTGGCTTAGTTTAAAAAAGATGTTTAACATCTAAAATATTTTCACACATTACATATCCACTAGTATGACTACATTAATTTTTGCCACCAACAACCAACATAAGATTGATGAAATAAGAACTGTAATTGGTAAGCAGTTTAATATAATTACCTTAAATGAGGCTGGAATTGATATTGACATACCAGAACCGCACGATACTATTACTGCTAATGCCAGCGAAAAAAGCAAAGTCATACACCAACTTACCAAACAAAATTGCTTTAGCGAAGACACAGGCTTAGAAGTAGATGTGCTAAACGGAGAACCTGGTGTAAAAAGTGCTAGATATGCTGGTGAAGGAAAAAAATTTCAAGACAACATTGATAAACTGCTTTTTAATTTACAAGGAAAAGAAAACACTACAGCCAGATTTAGAACAATAATTTCTTTGATTATTGATACCAAAGAACACCTGTTTGAAGGTATTTGCGAAGGCAAAATTATCACCCAACAAACTGGGCAAGGTGGGTTTGGATACGATCCCATTTTTGTACCTAAAGGCAGCACCAAAACCTTTGCCCAAATGAGTATAGAAGAGAAGAATGTATTCAGTCATCGCCGTAAGGCTACAGATTTATTGCTCACTTTTTTATCCCTTGTTGGGAAAAATCCATCCTAAAGAGAGAAAAATTTTTGCTGGGCTGCAACCTAATCATTTAATGTGTCATCTATACAATATCAGTATGCTTTTGTACGATTATCTATTGTCGTTGGCATGATGCAATACCAAGAACTATTGCCTAACAGCAAAAGTCTCTAATTCAAAAATCTAAAAAGATGAAAACCACCGCAACAAAACTTTCTGGTATACTGCCAATAGGCGATAACTGGAACACCATTTCTGGAGGAAAACCTTTGCCA
>JAYVRD010000258.1:0-18711 GCA_043776595.1 Chitinophagaceae bacterium
TTTCTCCATTTGTCGGTTTGTGCTTTTTCAGCATCGGCTATGGATATGATAAAATTTGCTAAGATTACTAAACTGTTTTGCTTAGCATCCTTAAAGTTAAATTCAAATTCACTTTTGCTTGTGTTGCCACTTAGGTTATCTGCGGTAGCATAAACATCTTTAAAAGTAGCTTTTGCTTTTGCCAAAGCAATACTATCGGTACCGCCACCAGATATTGAGGTACCAATACCATTTAAGTAACTTTCTGCATTAATATAAAATGCGGTTGATTTTCCTTTAAAACGACTTAATACATCTCCACCAACACCAATTTTTGCAGATTTTGCAATATAGGTTTGTAGTGTAGCAGCATCGTTGGTTACATAAATATTTTTAGCATCTACCTTAATAAAGAACGTTAAGCTTGGGCTACCACCAGAAGGTAAAGCATAAGTATCACCAGTTTGTATTAATAATTGGGCAGCCACACCTTTTGCTAAAATTTTGTCAAGGGCTACTTTATCACCAATGGGTGCTGCAAAAATTAGTTTAGCCGTGGGTACTGGCCATGCAGCCATACCTATAGCACCTTGTGGGGCAGCATAACTAAAGTCAGAAGAAATTACTGCAATATCGCCTTTTAAACATTTGTATAAGTCTTGTGTAGTTAAACCAGCAGAACCTAAAGCTAGGTCTGCAGCACCTTCTAATTGCAACTCTGTTAGAATACCACTTACAATATCGGGCTTAAAAGATGCGGCTGCAATCATATTTACATTGTTAGATGGATAGTTTTCTAACAGGCTTAAATCAACAGTTGGTCCAGCGTATTTTTTAAGTAGTGTTGCTATTTTATCGTTTACATAACCAATACCGTTAGCTACTATTTTACCATTTTCAAAGTTTACTGTAATTGTAGAATAATTGCCTTTTAGGAGCTCGTTTAATTTAGGCATCATCATAGGCAATCCACTCATCATACTTGTTAGTCCATCGGTACTTGTAAAAATATGAGCATCGCCTTTTTCTTTAATCAAATCAGTAAATGCTTTTACAGATGCGATAGATTCATTTTCCTTTTGATTGTAGTAACGTTCAATTTCTTTTAAAGAAGACTCTGCTTTAGCAGAAGCAGGAGGGTAAACCCAACTGTGAGAAACGGTATCATATGTACCAGCATTTGCTTGGCTATTATTGTACATGGTTACAATAACCACTTTGTCATTCCAAGAAATGGTAGCATCATTGCTAGATGATGTGTAAGAAAAACCAGTACCTTTTTTAATTTCTTTGGTTTCTTTTTGCTTTTTCAAAAAGTCTTCAAATTTTTTGCTATCGTTTAAAGAAGCCATTATGTTTACCACATAAGTTTGACCATTAGCAACAGAGTTTTTCATACCCATAAAAAAGAAAGTCTGGTCGTTCCAATCTATACCAGCGTCTTTAAAGTCACTCCACATTTTTTTTGCAGTAGAATCAATATTGTCTCCACCATATTTTTTTATCAGAGAGTCAATATCAATATTGCCCGATTTTAATTTATCCTTTAAAGATTTTGTGTCAACTGCTATAACATAAGCAGCATCTTTAGGAATATATTTTACTTGTTTTGGCGTTTTAGAGCAAGAAGTAAGCATAAGTACCAACACCAAGGGTAACCAGCTTAGTTGTAATAACCTTTTCATTTAGAGTTTATTTTTGTGGAGGCGAAGGTAGCGGTTTGGTGGCTAAAATAGATGATTAGTATGCCTTCCATAAAAAATGAGGCATTATTCTTCGCCTTCTGTTAATAGACCGTAGGCTCGCATTTTATTGTACAGTGTTTTGCGGTCTATATTTAGCATTTTGGCTGCTTTAGACTTATTAAACTGCACTTTTTGAAGTGTATCGGTAATCATTTCATATTCGGCATTAAGGGCAGCCTTCTTAATATTACCATTGTCAAAAGAAGATTTTGGGGCAAATGGTTTTTCATTTGCAACATCTTCTTGTATGAAGTTAAATTTTTTGTGATGAATGATTTCTTGAGGCAAAGCACTCAATTCAATGATATTGCCTGACGAAAGTAAAGCTGAGCGTTTAACGATATTGTTTAACTCTCTCAAATTTCCTGGCCAGCTATATTGCATAAAAGCATGAATAACATCTTCTGAAAAGCCTTCTATTTCTTTATCAAGTTCAATACAAGCTTTTTGTAAAAAGAAAGTTGCGAATTGCATCACATCCTCTTTACGCTCACGCAAAGGTGGAAGTGTAATGCCAAACTCGTTAAAACGATAAAATAAATCTTCTCTAAATTTTCCTCTGGCTACCCAGTCTTCTAATTTTTCGTTACTGGCTACAATAATGCGTACATCAATAGGTGTTTCTTTTTCGCTACCTACTTTTTTTACCTTTCTCTCTTGTACTACACGCAGTAAAGACATTTGCACATCATATCCTAAATTAGCAATTTCATCTAAAAAAATAGTACCGCCATTGGCAAGTTCAAAACTGCCTATTTTGTTATTAATAGCTCCAGTAAAAGAGCCTTTTTCATGTCCAAATAATTCGCTGGCTGCTAATTCCCTTGACAAAGCACCACAGTCAACCGCTATAAAAGGTTTATCTGATCTTTTACTTTTTTCGTGTATACGTGAAGCTACTGATTCTTTCCCTGTACCACTTTCTCCATAAACAATAACGCTATAATTGGTTTGTGCTACTAAGTCTATTTGCTTGTACATCTCTGTAGCAGCTTTACTTTTAGCATCTATGTATTTGGTATTATATATAGTAGTAGCTGAGCTGTTTTTTTGTTTGACAGGTTGAGCACTTGGCTTAGTATCTATGTTTTCAAAAGCAACTGCTTTTTTTATGGTTAGCAGAATTTCTTCAGGTAACAAAGGTTTGGTTACATAATCAAAAGCACCATTTTTAATTACATCTACTGCAATTTTTACATCGCTATAGCCGGTAATAAAAATAAGTTTTGCAGATAAATTTTGTTGATTGATGTATTCTAAAACTTTTATGCCATCCATATCGCCCAAGCGATAATCGCATAATACAACGTCGGTATTTTTCTTTTCTAATTCGGCAATTCCTTTATTGCCAGTATGAGCAACTGCTACTTCGTAGTTATTCTTTTTTAGAAACCTACTTAATAAAGCACAAGTATCCAAATCATCTTCTATGATAAGTATGTTGGGCATATAGATAAAAGGTTGGGTGTTATAACGTTAATTAGGCTGAAAATTGATGAATAATATCCAAAACTTGCTTTCGTGTAAATGGTTTACTTAAAAAAATATCAGCTCCTTTTTCCATTGCACTTTTTCTATCTTCTAATGTATCGTAGGCACTCATCATAATAATGTTAGTGAGTGGCGATTCTTTTTTAAATGTCTCAATTTTTTGAATGCCATTGCCATCTGGTAAGTTCATATCTAAAAACAATATCTGGGGATGATCGATTTTAATATTTTGTTCAGCTGCTGAGAGGGTTTGTACAAAAACACTACTTATTGCTTGGCTATTAAGCAAAGATTTTAGCAACAAACAAATATCAATCTCATCATCTACAATTAAAATTTTACTAGTCATTTTGCAAGTTATTAATCATTATTTATCTTTCTTTTAATTAAGGCATTTTTTATAAGATTAACAACTGCATTACTGGCATAAGGTGCCAGAGACTGTAAAGCTAACTTTTTTAGAAGTCCAATTTTGGTACTAGCTAAAATATTTTTAAGTAAAAGGTCTATTAAACCAGCTGAAGCCTTGCCTACTAAACCACCATTTGGTTCTTCTTTAAAATTATGAACTGCTGTACTAAATAAATGGTGTGGACTAAATTTATCAATAGTACTATTCAATGTTTCTTTTAATTCTACTTCCAAATATTTTCTTTCGCTTTTTAAAACGAGAATACGTTCCAGTAATTGTTCTTTATTTCTAATTACTGGTTTTATTTTTACGGATTGAGCTATTCCATTAGTCGTTATCGTCGTCGTCATCATCGTCGTTTAAAATATTATCAATTACTTTGTTGTTAATATAGCTGGTTAATTTTTTGTTGACTAATAGAAGAATAACAGAAATAAATAAATAAAGTAGCGACACATAAAAGAAGCCTTGATGCCAATTAGCGTTTGAATTACTCAAAAAAAGTGCCAGCCCAATACTACTCAATAATATAGTCATTATCCAGCAAGAACTTACTAAAAATATCCATAGTACTCTGCTAGTTGCATTAGCAAGGTGCTGTACTATTTTAAGGGTAAACAACTCTGTTCTAATATTGATGTAAGATTTTACTTTATCAACAACCGTATCTACCATATTAGGCTGGCTCATAATTACATGTGTTTAGCTTTCTCTGCTTTTATTGCTACATCTGCAGCAGTTTCATGTACGTTTCCTAACCATTCATTTTTCAATCCGTTTAAAGAATCAATACTCTCTTCAAACTTATTTGCTAAATCATCTTTTGCGTCATTCCCTTTTTTTATTAGGCGTTTTCTTAAATTTTCTCCAGATTCTGGAGCTAATAAAAGTCCAGCAACTGCACCAATAGCAATCCCTGCTAATGCTGCTACTAAAACCTTACTACTTGTACTCATCATTTTTTATTTTATTGTTTATGGAATTGGAATACGGAAAATAGACTAAATAATTTTATCTCCTCTAATTAATCTTAACACGATAGCTATAATAGCGATTATTAAAAGTACATGAATAATGCCGCCAGCACTGTAAGCAAAAAAACCAATAGCCCAACCTATAATAAGTATGATGGCTATTAAATAAAGTAAATTGTTCATAATTATTTGTTTTAGTTGAATAATTATTATAAAAAATTGTGCCTTCTTTACTATAACCCAAAAACTGTTTATTTAGATACAAAATTTTTAGTAAAAGGGTAGTTAGCCTGATTACTGGATATTTTTTTGGGGAAAGAAATCCACAAAGCGAAAATAAAAACTGTAGTTTTAAAAGTATTGTTCCAAAAAACAAATGGTACAATTAGTGATGATAACAAAGCATAAAAAGAATTATTGTATGAATTCGGAACAGAGAAGATTCTCCTTTTTTATAAGCCCCTCATTTACCAATAAATTAAGAGTAGGTATTTTATTAGCGTTAATTGTTCTAATTATTACATCTATTGTAAGCTACAACACTTTTAATACTGCTATCGAAGAGTCTAGAATGGTAACCCATAGCTATGAAGTAAAAGTGGAAATTGAGAAGGCAATATCGTACATGAAGGATGCAGAAACTGGGTTGAGAGGGTTTTTACTCACAAGAGACTCTTCATTTTTAGAACCCTACAACAATGCAAAAAAACTTATAGACCCTACTTATCAAAAGTTATCACTAATTACCACAGATAACCCTAACCAACAAAAACGTGTAGTAGCATTAAAAATAATTGGTGAAGAAAGAATTAAGTATTTAGATTCTCTTAAAAATTATTACACCATTTTTTTAAACGATACTATAATAACTAAACGACTTTTTTTAAATGGTAAAAGATTAATGGATAATGCTAGAGAGATTGTAAAGCATATGGAAATGGAGGAAAATCATTTATTAAATTCAAGATTTGGCGATACACAGAACTATATCAATCAGGCAAAAGTTATTATCATCATTTTCATGCTAGTAGCTGTACTTATAATTAGTGTTTCTTTCTTCCTTTTATTAAAATCAATAAAAGAATTGCAAGAAAAAGAAAAAACCTACCGAAATGTATTTGAGTATAGTAGCGATATGATTTGCTTGTGTACTAAAGATTTATCAATTATTGAAGCAAACCCATTATTTATAAAAGTATTTGGTTTAGAACCATTAGCAAATAAGCAAGTAAACATGAATACCTTTTTTATAGATACTGGCGAATCGAATAGAATAAACCATCTTATTGCTATAAATAAAAATATCATGCGTAGCAAAATATCTTTTAAAGGGCTAAAAGGTGAGGAACATATTTGCCTTGCTAACTTTAATTTAATGGATGCAACAACTAAAACTTATAGTGTAGTACTTACCGATATTACCCAGCAAGAACTAATGCAAAAAGAAAACTTAGCACTAGAGCGTTTTTCTAATATTGGCAAAGTAAGCCGGTTACTAGCACACGAAGTTCGTAATCCATTAACCAATATTAACCTTGCTGTAGAGGGTATTAGTGCCGATAATAGCAATGAGGATCTATTACCTTACATAGATATCATAGTAAGAAATTCTAAACGTATTAATAGCATAGTAACAGAGCTTTTAAACTCTACAAAGCCAAATGTTCCAGAGTATGCCGATGTGGATATTGAAGAATTATTTGCTGCCGTACTGTTACTAGCAAAAGACAGAATTGAATTTCAACATGTAACTGTAAACGAAAAATTCGCATCGCCTTTGCCAACTATAAAAGGAGATTCTGAAAAACTTACTATTGCCTTACTAAACATTATTATCAATGCAATTGAAGCATTACCAAAAGAAAATGGCGTAATACACATTGAAGTCTTTGCTACAAATGAAGATTTACTACAAATAAATATTACAGACAATGGCATTGGCATGAATGAAGAGACAATACAACATATTTTTCAACCCTTTTATACCAAAAAAGTAAATGGTACAGGTTTAGGCTTAGCAGGTGCTCAAAATATTATATTAATGCACAAGGGTAATATTAGTGTAAACAGCAATCTCAATAGTGGTACCAAATTCATTATTCAGCTGCCTTTTGAGTAGTACTTGTTTTATTGTTGTAGTGCCATATACTTTTTATATTCCTCCACGATAAATACTTTACGGGTATATCATCTCCTAGCAACATACCCCAAGGTTTTAGATGCTCAATATTATCAAACGCCACTTTTAATACTGCAATAGTTGGTATAGATAAGAACATACCTGTAACACCACCCAAAGCATTGCCTATTAACACACCAATAATACTCATAATGGCATTTACCTTCACTTTACCACCCACTACCATCGGAAATATAAAATTGTTATCTAGTATTTGCACCACATTAAATATTACCACTACACCTATACAAGTAGTAAGGTTGGTGGTATAGCTCATGGTTATTAATACACCAATAATACTGGCTATTACCATACCTATGTAAGGTATAAGGTTTAATATAGCTGCCATAATAGCTAGTAAAAAAATATACTTAGCTCCTACCAGCCATAGCCCAACTGCATTTAATGCAGTTACTGCAATCATTTCAAACACAAGTCCTACTATGTAGCTACTCACTACTTTTTTGGCATCGTTTACTACATTTAAAATACAAGGTGAGTGTGCAGCATCAAAAACATCCAACAAAAACTTCATGAGCAACTTGCGGTAATAAAGCATTAAAAAGGCATACACTGGTACTAGCACAGCATTACTTAAAATATCAGTAATAGAAAGTAAAGTACCAGCTACTACATCGCTACCATTTTGCTTACCCAACTTTTGAGCTTGTTGCTCTAAAAAGTTCTCATTTACATTAAAATGACTTTGAAGCCAAATATTTAGCTTGTCTACATACAACAAAAAATTCTTTTCTAGCTGTGGTATGTCTTTAGCAAATAACCCCACTTGCGTAATTAATAAATAAAGTGTACCAACAACCAATAATACACTTAGAAAAATTGTAATAATAATAGCCAGCACATTGGGTATTCTTTTTCTTATAAGCCATGTAACAATAGGGTGCAACATCATGGCATACAGCAAGGAAAAGTAAACTGGAAAAATAATACCATGAGCTGTATAAATAAACAGACAAAGCAAGCCAATAAAAAATGCAATCAATGTGGCTTTTACATAAAAAGGGTATTTAAGGTGTATTGTTTTCATAGTTGGGCAAGGTAGTAAAACCATACCAAAGGTTTTGCAACTAAAGCAATTAACTAGCGGGTGCAATCAAATCCACATATTGTGGAAATGATGCAACAAAAAAATGAGCATTTTAAAACCGTTTAAGTAAGTAATCCGTTAATGTTGATTGCCTACTCCTTTTGGCACAACATTTTCTAATTGATTTGTAGGATTAAAATTAATAACTATGAAAAAAATTATCCTAATACTACCATTAGTGTTATTTGCTAGATTAGCAAATGCACAAGAGATGGCTTCTAAATCACCATCTCCAAAAACCAACGAAGCACATTTTGGATTTAAAGGCGGTGCAAATTTTGCCAACATTATTAGAGACGATAATACAAATGCTTCTTCTGAAATGAAAGTTGGTTTTAATGCTGGTGTATTCTTAGAAATTCCAATTGTAAATGGTTTTAGTTTTCAGCCAGAGGTGCAATATTCTCAAAAAGGCTATAAAACTAGTGGTACTTTTTTAGGTAGCCCTTATCAGTACTCAGCCAATACAGATTATATAGATGTGCCTTTGTTAGCAAAACTTAGCCCATCAAAAAGTTTTGGAATTGTTGTAGGTCCACAGTATTCTTTTCTTACAAGTACTAAGTATAAGTTTACTACCAATAACACCGCATACGAAAACTTAGTAAATAACAGTAATAATAACTTAAAGAAAAATATACTTGGTGGTGTTGTAGGTTTAGAAATTGGTGGCGAAAATGTAATTTTTTCAGCACGTTATAGCTTAGACTTTCAAAAAAATGAAGGCGATGGCACAAGTAGCACCCCTAAATACAAAAATCAAGTTGTTGGTTTAAGTTTAGGTTTTAGATTTTAAAAATTGAGTTTTCATATAGGGTTTAAGGTTGAAACCGTTCCGTTTATACGGAGCGGTTCTTTTTTTAGTAGATACTCTATTAAGCAATTTTTTTATAGCCAGCTGTAGCTTAAGAATGTAGCTGCGGTTGCGTCGCACATGTTTAGCTATGGATTTGTATGTAGCAATAATATTTCATTAAATAAAGCGAGGAATCTGCTAAGCATTTAGGTATAAAGTCAAAAAGTTATATACTTATTGTTAGCAAATACAGTACATTGTTAATACAAACGTTGAAGTGTGCGACGCAACGAAGATGCTATGAAATACTACAGCTCGTTCCCCAAAAAATAATACTCAAAAAAAAATCTGTACCCTTATTTTTGCTCAATCCTCAAAAAAATGAGCAACACTTTACAGAGCAACGAGTCTATCCCATCTTCAAAGAAAAAAATTATTGTTTTAGGCAGTGGCCCCAACCGTATTGGTCAGGGTATTGAATTTGATTACTGCTGTGTGCATGGTTTACTAGCCATAAAAGAATGTGGCTACGAAGCCATAATGGTGAACTGTAACCCCGAAACGGTGAGTACAGATTTTGACATGGCAGACAAACTATATTTTGAACCTGTGTATTGGGAGCATTTGTGGGAAATTATAGAGCTAGAGCAACCCGAAGGTATCATTGTGCAATTGGGTGGGCAAACAGCGTTGAAACTATCGAAGAAACTACACGAAAAAGGGATAAAAATTATTGGTACCAGCTACGATAATATGGACATTGCAGAAGATCGTGGGCGTTTTAGCGATTTGCTAAAAGAGTTGGGTATTCCTTACCCAGAATATGGTACAGCCTTTACTGCTGAAGAAGCAATTGAAGTAGCCAATGTGGTGGGTTATCCTGTATTGGTACGCCCAAGTTATGTATTGGGTGGGCAGCGTATGCGTATTGTAATTAACGATGAAGAGGTAGAGAAAGCCTGCATCAGCATATTAAAACATATACCCGATAATAAAATTTTAATTGACCACTTTTTAGATAGATGCCAAGAGGCAGAAGTAGATGCCATTTTTGATGGAGAAAATTTTCATGTGATGGGTGTGATGGAACACATTGAACCAGCAGGCATACATAGTGGCGATAGTAATGCAGTATTGCCAGCGTTTAACCTTACTCCATTGATTGTAGAAACGATGGAATATTATAGTGAGAAGATTGCAAGAGCATTACATATTAAGGGCTTAATAAACATTCAGTTTGCCATAAAAGATGGTAAAGTGTATGTGATAGAAGCCAACCCAAGAGCATCGAGAACCACACCTTTTATAGCCAAGGCTTACCAAATACCTTACCTAAATATTGCTACCAAAGTAATGTTGGGTGCTGCAAAACTTACTGAGTTTACGATGGAGAAAAAGTTAAAAGGTTTTGCCATTAAAGAACCCGTTTTTAGCTTTAATAAATTTCCTGGGGTAAACAAAGAGTTGGGGCCAGAAATGAAAAGCACCGGCGAAGCCATACGCTTTATTAAAGATTTAAGAGACCCTTATTTTAGGAATTTGTATAAAGAGAGAAGCATGCACTTGAGTAGATAATATTGTAATATTAAAATAACATATAGTGACTCCAAATAAAATTTTAGCCAGCTTTATTTTAATCGTACTTGCTATTTCGTCTTGCAATAATCAGCAAGCAGAACCAAGCAAACAAACTACCATCATTGAAAATAAAGGTGAGGGTACGTTTTGTTTTTTAAGTGCCTTAAATAGAGATACTACCAAAGTAAGCCTTACTATTACAGGCAATAAAGTAACTGGGAAAATGGAATGGTTGCCTTACGAAAAAGATGGGGCAATTGGTACATTGATAGGTACTAAAAACACAAATGGTGAGTTGGAATTGCTATATGATTATGTAATTGAAGGCAATAAGCAAACAGAAACCAAAGTGATGAAAATAGAGAACGGAAAACTGATGATTAAAAATGGAGAGTTGGTAGATGCTAACAACGATGGCAACTTGAAATATAAAGACGTTTCCAAAGCTTCTTATACCGAAATGCTAGACAGCGTTGCTTGTAAATAGTGTAAAATCCCTTTAAATACATCCTACATTTTTATAAAAACCATCCTTAATATGAGGATGGTTTTTATTTTTTTACATCTTTTTAATAGTAAGTTTGTTACCTATATTTGAAATGAATATGCCACGCCACGGTAAGCCCATACTAAAAACGATTCCTATACTAAGGCTATTGGTAGCTTTAATTATTGGCATATTGTTACAGTATCATTTTAATCTCCCACTAGCTCCCTTTTATATAGTAACCATAGTTGGTTTTACCTGCCTAATTGTGTACCAACTATTAAGTACAGCAAAAAAGTTTGTACTTAGTTGGCTTAGCGGTGTGGCTATAACATTTTTATTTGTTGGTGTTGGTGGCATATTTAGTTTTATAAAAAACATAGAGCATAACCCCGACTGGATTGGTAGGTATTATACCAACAATGCCCCTGTACTACTTACCCTGCAAGAACCCATTGTAGATAAACCAAAATCGTACAAAGCCTTAGCCAAGGCAGAAGCAATATTGCTAAATGGCGATTGGAAACCTGTAATAGGAGATGTACTCTTGTATTTTAGAAAAGATAGCACTAAGCCCAACTTAAGTTATGGTTCTCAAATAGTACTTACCAAAAACCTAATGCCCATACTAAATGCAGGCAACCCTGGTGGATTTAATTATGCTAGGTATTGTTCGTTTCAAAATATTTCTTACCAAGCTTTTTTGGGCGATGATGCTTTTATAACCTTACCCACCACAAGCACCAATTGGTTTGATAACGCACTGATTAATTCCCGTACAAAAGTGTTGTCCATCCTTCGCAAGAACATAGCAGACCCCGATCAACTGAGCGTTGCAGAAGCCTTGCTCATTGGCTATAGAGACGATTTGGATAGAGACTTGGTACAGAGTTACAGCAACACTGGCGTAGTACACATTATTGCCATTAGTGGTTTGCACTTAGGAATGATTTACGGCTTACTCGTTCTTTTATTTAAACCCTTCAGAAGATTCAGGCTTACCAAAATTATAAAACCCATTGCCATTTTACTAGTGCTATGGGGCTTTAGTTTTATAGCAGGTGCTGCTCCTTCTATTTTACGCAGTGCCGTTATGTTTACATTTATTGTTGTAGGAGATACCATGGGCAAGCGTACCAATATGTACAATAGTTTAGCAGCCTCAGCATTTCTACTCATCATCATCAATCCATTTAGTTTGTGGGATGTTGGCTTTCAACTTTCGTACACCGCAGTACTAAGTATCGTTGTTTTTCAAAAGCATATCAATAAATGGTTTTACTTCAAAAACAAACTGCTCAAAGGTTTATGGAGTTTAAATGCAGTAACCTTATCAGCACAAATTTTAACGCTCCCCATTGTCTTGTATCACTTTCACCAGTTTCCAACCTTATTCATGTTCACCAATTTATTTGCAGTACCATTTAGTGGCTTGGTGTTGTATGCCGAGTTGTTGCTGTTGGTTTCTTACTTCATACCTTATGTAGGTGCATTTGTAGGCAAAGTAGTTGGCTGGGGCGTTTGGGTAATGAACACTTTCATACAACAGGTAGATACTTTGCCATTCTCGGTATGGCCATCCTTACAAATCTCTATTCCACAAGCCATCATTTTATATGCAAGCATTATTGGTTTTGGGCTTTGGCTCATCAACAAACACAAACAAAGTTTCATCATTGGTTTGGCAAGTCTTGCTGCCTTTATTACTTTGCGAAGCATTGATTTTACCAACAGAAACCAGCAACAAAAACTAATTGTGTACAATGTACCCAACCACACTGCTATAGATTTAGTGGAGGGCAGAAACTACCAATTTATTGGCGATAGCATTTTAATAGAAGACGGTTTCCTTCGCAACTTTCATATCAAACCATCAAGGGTTTTAAATAGAATTAGTCCAACCGATAGCCTTCAAAACATCAGCTATCAAAACCACCTCATTACTAGCCATGGTAAAACCATTTTAATAGTAGATGAAGCCTTTGAACTGCCATCCCAAACCGAGAAAATAAAACTCGATGCCATCATCCTAACCAATAACCCCAAAATATATCTCAACCGTTTTTCTACCCAATTCAATTGCCCACTGTATATTTTCGATAGCAGCAACCCATTTTGGAAAATTGCTTACTGGAAAAAAGATGCTGACAGCCTACATTTGCGGCATCATTCAACCGCCACACAAGGGGCTTTTGTAATGGATTTATAATCCCTTAAAGGGTGTTATATTTTTTGTACTAAGCAGCATTGCTACTATTTAGCTTCAGTTGCGTCGCACACTTGTACTGTATGTCATCACTGGGCAATGTGTAGTCAAACTAATAGTAGTATACAGCTGTTACAAAACCAATTTATTTATTACATCCAAACCCCCCTTTCGGGGATGGGGGTTATCTCTTTCAATCATGACCAAAAAAATTCAATCAGCACTCATTTCCGTTTTCTATAAAGACGGTTTAGAACCCATCGCTAAAAAACTACACAAGCTTGGTATTACTATTTACTCTACAGGTGGCACACAAACTTTTTTAGAGCAAGCTAATATTCCCTGTATAGCGGTAGAAAGTCTAACTACTTATCCGTCCATTTTAGGTGGACGTGTAAAAACCTTGCACCCAGTAGTATTTGGTGGTATTTTAGGCAAACGAGATGATGAGCAACATTTGCAAGAAATGATGCAATATGCCATACCTGAAATTGATTTGGTAATTGTTGATTTGTATCCTTTTGAAGAAACTGTTTTAAATGCCTCCTCTTTTGGAGGAGGTTTGGAGGAGGTTGAAAAGTTGATTATTGAAAAAGTGGATATTGGTGGCCCAAGCATGATACGTGCTGCTGCCAAAAATTTTAAAGACGTAACTGTAATTGCAGCAAAAGATGATTACGCGTCTCTGAAAAATTTATTAAACACCCAAGCTGGCGAAACCACTATTGAGCAACGCAAAGCCTATGCTGCCAAAGCGTTTCAAGTGGTCATGAACTACGATATTGCTATTAATAACTATTTCAATCCAGATAATACTGCTACGCAAACTTCTTCCACAAAGCAAATTTTGCGTTATGGCGAAAACCCACATCAATCTGCAGCATTTTATGGAGATTTATCAGCCTTGTTCAATCAATTAAATGGCAAGGAACTTTCTTATAATAATCTCGTTGATGTTGATGCAGCTATTCAAATCATCAGCGAGTTTCCATCTCCCGTTCTCCAAAGAGAGAAGGGGTTAGGGGATGAGGTTGGGTTCGTTTTCGCCATCATCAAACACACCAATGTTTGTGGTATTGCTGCTAAAAATTCTGTAAAGCAAAGTTGGGATGCAGCATTAGCTGGCGACCCTGAAAGTGCTTTTGGGGGTGTGTTGGTAACCAATGGAACTATAGATACAGCCACTGCCACTGCCATCAATGAAATATTTTTTGAAGTATTGATTGCTCCAAGCTTTGATGAAGATGCTTTGGCAATTTTAAAAAGCAAAAAGAATAGAATCCTTTTGCAATTAACAAACGCCAAATTCCAAATTTCAAATTCCACAAAATCTCTGCTCAACGGCATCCTCACCCTACAAAAAGATACTGGCAACTTTGCAGAATGGAAAGAAGTAGGTGGTAGAGAAACATCAACCCAAGAAAAAGAAGATTTAATTTTTGCAAATATTGTATGCAAGCATTTAAAGAGTAATGCCATAGCCTTGGTAAAAAATAAACAACTTATTGGCAAAGGTTGTGGGCAAACATCTCGTATCGATTCTTTGCGTCAAGCAATCGAAAAATCTAAACAATTTAAATTTAGCCTTCAAGGTGCTGCATTAGCTAGCGATGCTTTCTTTCCTTTTAACGATTGTGTAAGCATGGCTCATGCCGAGGGTATTGAAGCTTTTATACAACCAGGTGGCAGCATAAGAGATAAAGATAGTATTGAATATACAGTAGAAAATAAATTGGCAATGGTTGTGACTGGGTTGAGACATTTTAAACATTAATTAATGAAAAATCTGTTCTCCATATTATTTGTTTTTACTCTTTTTGCTTGCAAACAAAAAGGCAAGGAGAACGATGAATACTTTGAAGGTGTAGTGGAGTTTGAAGTTAAAAATACGCCTTACCAATTTGGCACTATAGAATCATTAGAAAAGAGTTATGGTGTAAAAATTGTAAACTATGTAAGTAAAGAAGGTTTTAATAGCCGTGAATACATTAATAGTAGTAACATTATTATTCGCAGAGATATTTTTAGACCCGACTCTTTAAAAATGTATTCCTATGGTCATAGAGAGGATACAGCAACTTATATTTATTGTAATAAAGATTATTGGATTTATGTAGTAAACATTCAAGAAGTTGCACCTAAAAAAATTCTTAATAATTGGGTCAATGGTATTCGGTGTAAAGTTTGTGTTGATAATCCATTTTCGAATAATAAAATTTATATTACTTCTACTTATTACAATTTACCTTTGTACAAACTCAATCCCGCCAACTACAAAAGCTCATCTTTTTCAGGTATTAATAAAATTTTTGAGAAAGCTCCTTATATAACGGTTGGTATGGATCATGAAATTGAAAACTATGGTAAAACAGAATCAACTGCTATTTCAATAAAAAAGCAAAAAGTAGAGCCACATAATTTTTTAGTACCCAATAACTATATACAAATAGAGCGTGAATTCTAAACAAAAAGCCTACATAGCACTTGCTGCTACTTCTATTATTTGGGGTACTACTTGGGTAGCTATGAAGTATGGTGTGCAGCAAATGCCAGCTTTAGAGTTGGCATCTATTAGGCAATTTATTGCTGGTAGCTCTTTTCTAATTTTCTTTTTACTTAAAAAAGAAAAACTTCCTACAGCCAAACAGTTTAAGCAATTGTTTATACTCTCCATTTTTATGTTTGTATTTGCCAATGGATTAAGTACATGGAGTTTGGCTTTTATACCCAGTGGTTTAGGGGCTTTAATTGGTGCATTGTACCCCTTAAGTGTTGTGGTAATGGAATACTTTTTTTATAACAATAAAAATATAAATAGGCTTACAGTCATAGGTATATTGCTTGGTATTATAGGTATTGGTTTTGTATTTTACGAAAATGCTTTTCATACTCACCCTAAAGGTTATTTTTTTGGGTTGTGCCTTGCAGTAATAGCCATGCTATCTTGGAGTTATAGCACCATCATGATAGCTAAAGAAAAGGTAAAAATAAATCCCTACTTTGGTATGGGATGGCAAATGCTTTTTGGCTCGGCAATGATGCTGATATTAAGTTTAGCTGTTGGCAAAAACATACCCATTTATAAAATACCTGTACAAGCATGGTTAGCCATTGGATATTTAATTATTGCAGGCTCAGTTATAGCCATTGTAGCTTTTATTTATAGTATGAAACATTTACCACCATCTATTGCTTCTTTGTATGCTTATATCAACCCCATTGTAGCTATTTTAATTGGTACTATTTGGCTACAAGAAAAACTCACATTCAATATTATTGCTGGCTCTCTCATTACACTTGCTGGTGTGTATTTAGTGAATAAATCATTTAAAAAGAAGGCTGCCGATAGTTTCGTAGATGCTGATGCTGCCTAGTAATAATAAAAAATCTCAAACAAAATTTGTTTGAGATTTTTTACAATAACCAATGGAAGGCTATTACATTTTTACTTCATCTTTTGCTTTTTCTACAGGGTGTTTTACACCTTTGCTTTTTAAAACTTTTTTATTAGCATGTACACGCTTACGTGTAGCTTTAACAGAAGATTGTTTCTTATGGGCTTTTTTAAATTGACCACGAACAATTTTCTTGTCTCTTTCATCACGTTGTTCTTCTAATTTCTTTACATCCTTCTTCAACCCTTTTTCTGCTTCTTTTTTAGTAGGAGTTGTTTGTGCAAATGTGGCTGTAGCTAGCATTGCAAAAAATGCAAATACGATGATTTTTTTCATAATTGTGTTGTTTGTTTGTACTACACTACAAATAATAGTGCCAATTTTTTTTGAACTAAAAAGTAAGAGCTATCACATTTTTTATACTTTTTTGTAGAAAATTCACCTCAAATCATCAAACCTAGTTACAAAATATTATCGCTCAATGATGGGTTTTCCTCTTTTTTCTTTCTGCACACCAAATGTGTAATACCTTGTGGGTAACACAGTATAACTTTTATTAATTGTGTACAACATAGGATAATGATGTTAATGAACAGAAAGAATACTGAATTTAGCTGTGGAATGATGTGAAATAATAAAGCCAAGAAAAAAATTTTAAAGTAACCGCTTTATACATCATATTCGTTCTAACTTAATTTTTAGTAACAATTTCTTAATACACACAAGAAATCTACTAATCATTAAGAAGAGCAAGTTTTACTAACCCCTTCGCCTTATTCAAAAATGGAGTTTACAAATCTTAATAGAGACAAAAAAAGAAGAAAACCAAGCATTGATCTTAGCACAATGGTATATGGCAAAGTGCCACCACAAGCAAGAGAATTAGAGGAAGCTGTGTTGGGTGCTATTATGCTAGAAAAAAGTGCCTTTGATAGCTTAACCGATGTAAACCTAAAGCCAGAGTGTTTTTATGTAGAAGCTCATCAAATTATTTATAAGGCCATGCAGGATATGCAACATCGCAGCATACCCATAGACATACTTACGGTAGTAGAGGAGCTAAAACGTAAAGAACAATTAGATGCCGTTGGCGGCCCTTATTATGTTACCAAACTTACCAATGCAGTTGTAAGCACAGCCAATATTGATGCACATGGCAGAATTATTCTACAAAAATTTATTCAGCGTGAGCTAATAAAAATAAGTGGAGAAATTATTGGCGATGCTTATGAAGATAGCACCGATGTTTTTGATTTGCTGGATGATAGCGAAACAAAAATGTTCAACATCACCAACAACTACCTTAAAAAGAATTTTGAAGACATACAAAGTATTCTTGCCAAAACCATCAATCGTATAGATGATTTACGCACCAGCACCGAAGATATAAGTGGTGTTCCCAGTGGGTTTCATTCACTCGATAGAATTACCTACGGTTGGCAACCTACCGATTTAATTATTCTTGCAGCTCGTCCATCGGTTGGTAAAACGGCTTTTGCCTTAAACCTTGCACGCAATGCAGCCTTGCACCCTACAAAACCCACGGCTGTTGGCTTTTTTAGTTTAGAAATGAGTGCCAGCCAGTTGGTACAACGTATTCTTAGTGCCGAAAGTGAAATCATGCTCGAAAAAATTTCTCGTGGCAAATTAGAGGAGTACGAGTACAAACAGCTTCATGCAAAAGGCATCCAACGTTTAGAAACTGCTCCCTTGTACATAGATGATTCTGCTGCCTTAAATATTTTTGAATTTAGAGCCAAGGCAAGAAGATTGGTAAACAAACATAAAGTGGGCATTATCATTATAGATTACCTTCAATTAATGAGTGGCTCAGGAGAAAGAGGTAGCAATCGTGAGCAAGAAATCAGCAATATTTCTCGTAACCTAAAAGCCCTTGCCAAAGAATTAAATATTCCCATCATTGCATTGTCTCAGCTTAGCCGTGCCGTAGAAACCAGAAAAGAAAGCAACAAAATGCCCCAACTGAGCGATTTGAGAGAGTCTGGTGCTATTGAACAAGATGCTGATATGGTCATGTTTATCTATCGCCCTGAGTATTACGAAGTAATGAATAATGCCGATGGGGAAAGTACCAAAGGCGAAACACATATTCGTATAGCCAAACACCGAAACGGTAGCCTCGATACCATAAAACTAAGAGCCAACCTTGCCATACAAAAGTTTAACGATTGGGATGATGATGGAAATCCAGGAGGTATGATGGGTGGCGGTAAATGGAAACCCATAACACCTACCCCAACTCCAGGTGGTAGCAGCGAAGGTGGTGGACGTTTCTTTGTACAAGGTAGTAAAATGAACAGTGGCGAGTTTGATGAAGGCTTTGAAGAACAACCGTTTTAA
>JAYVRD010000259.1:0-4775 GCA_043776595.1 Chitinophagaceae bacterium
TTTTATGCAAGACAGCACCAAACGCATTAACGATACTGATAGAAATGTGCTGTACAATTTGATGAAAAAGTATTAGCAAAGGATGTACAAAATAATTTAATTAGTTGTTTTATTACCGCATCATAGAACTACCATTTTAGGCTTTTCAATAAAACTAAGAATAAACTCTTTTTTTATACGCTTCTATGAAAGCTTAATAGCTATTCTTTAGCCAAACATGTGCGACGCAACCGAAGCCCAATAGCACTACAAAAGGTGGCTACATCAACCAATTTCATCTACCTGAAAACCCACTTTATTGCAAAAGAATGTTTAAGAGTTGGAGGAAAAAAATACATGTATAGCCAACCCAAATAAAAGTCTTAAAGAGATTGCTCAAATACAATCTCACCAGTTTAGAGAGCCACTTTGCACTGTTATTTCTTTTTTGAACCTGATTTAAAAGGAAGATTACAAGTTTAATAAAGATTACATGATGATGATGGAAACTACAGTAAACAAATTGGATGAGAAAATTTGCAGTGTAGTAAATATTGCCAGTAATGTGGAATGAAATCCTTGCTTTGCCCTATACTGTTACACTTATACATTTGCTTTTCATCAAAAATTTATGGAAGCAAAATCATCATTGTACAATTATTTTACCTCCCCCAAATTATTACAGCATGTTATCTGTATACTTATTTAATTTTACTTCAAGGTTTCATCCAACCATTTATAAAACTCTCTTTGCCATACCAACGCATTTTGTGCAGAAAGAACCCAATGGTTTTCTTCGGGCAGGTATAAAAATTTACTTTTAATACCTTTTAATTGTGCTGCTTGAAAAGCTCCTTGCCCTTGCTCTATAGGCACTCTATAATCTTTGCCACCTTGTATAATAAAAATGGGCGTATTCCATTTATCTACCATATTGCTTGGGCTTTGGCTAAACGAACGTTGTGCTACCGAATTTTTTTTCTCCCAGTAAGCACCACCTTTTTCCCAGTTTTCAAAGAATAGTTCGTCGGTAGTGCCATACATACTTCTAAAATCAAATACACCATCGTGGGCTATAAAAGTTTTAAATCGGCCGTTATGCACACCTTCTAATGCAAATACACTAAAGCCACCAAAGCTAGCACCTACGCAGCCTCTACGCTTTTTATCTACATAACTTTCTTTACTTACTGCATCTATGGCACTTAGGTAATCTTTTATTACTTGTCCACCCCAATCCTTACTTATTTGTTCGTTCCATTTAGTACCAAAGCCTGGCATACCACGCCTACAAGGTGCTACCACAATGTACCCTTGTGATGCCATTAATTGAAAATTCCAACGGAAAGAGTAAAATTGTGTTAAGGGAGATTGTGGACCACCTTGGCAATACAATAGAGTTGGGTATTTTTTATTTGCATCAAAGTTGGGAGGATACACTACCCACACTAGCATTTGTTTGTTATCGGTTGTGGTTACGAATTTTCTTTCGGTTTTGCACATACCCAATGTGTTGTAAGTAGCATCATTTACATGCGTAAGTTGGTTCATGCTGCCACTTGTTATTTCTACAGTGTATAATTCGGCAGCATGATTCATATCGGTACGGCTTACCACTAATTGGTTGTTGGCTTCGCCAATAATACCAGTTACATCAAAATTGCCCTTGGTTATTTGTGTTACGGTTGGCACCACCATAGTCATTCCAATATTGTTTACCTTAAACAATTGTAGTGTGCCATTGACTGGGGCAGTAAAATAAATGTAATTGCCATCCTCACTCCACTTAAAACTTTCTACATGAATATCATCTCTTAAACGAGTAAGATTTACCATTGTTTTGTCGTTGGCCATTACTACTAAGTCTTGCTTATCAGCTTCATAACCCTCACGTTTCATTTGTAGCCAAGCCAGTGTGCCTTGGTTACTAAATTGTGGGTTTACATCGTAGCCTTTATTACCTGCTGTTAAGTTTTTAGTAGTTCCTTTTTCTACATCATACTCATACAAATCGGTATTGGTACTAATGGCGTAAGCTGTACCAAAACTTTTTTTAGTAGCATATACAATGTGCTTACCATCTGGGTTCCAAACAAAATCTTCATCGCCACCATTTGGTTTTAAAGGACAATCGTATGGCTCTCCAACCATAATATCTTTAGCATCACCAGCTTTGCCATTAACCATTGGTGACACCATTATATGTCCAAACTTTCCATCTTCCCAAGTATCCCAATGTCTATAGTTTAGAGAAGTGAAAACATATGCATTGCTCTTTGGCAAGTCTTTATAAATATCGCTGCCCTTGGTATTTTTTACTTGCACGTCCTCGCTACTAATCATGTATTTGCTATCACTCGATATTTTATCATTAGCCAAAAAGCTTTCAGTTTCTGTTACTTCAATAGCATTGCCACCTGCTACAGGTATTTTATATTTTTTTCTAGTACTTTTATTTTCTTCCATGTTGGGTATAGCCACACTGTATAGTACAAATTGCTTGTCTTTACTAATACCCAATGCACTTACACGCCCAAGCTGCCAAAGTTTTTCTGGCGTTAATGTGTTTTGAGCCAGTACTGCAATACTAAAAGTGGCAGCAACAAGTAACAAGCAATATTTTTTCATGATCGTATTTTTTATAAAGTATATTTTATAGCCAGCTAAAGTACATTAATTGGGCTTCGGATGAGTCGCACATTTTTGGTTGTTAGAAAAAATAGGATGCTTTTATTCCTTTTTGGTTGTTGGGTACTATTTACACTTAAATAAAACAGCCACACTTAACAAGTGTGGCTGTTTATCGAAGTAAGTTATTTCGTTTATTCTCCAGCAGCCAAATCAAACGTATAAGGATATACGCCTTCGTAGCCTGGATAAATTCCCTCTACTCTTACTTTGCCATTAGTTGTACTTTTTAGTGCTATGGTTAGTTCATCTATATTTTTAATTTCTACTCCATTAACCGATGTTATGATGTAGCCTTCCTGCATCTTAGATTTTGCCAATGCACCACCATTTATCTTTTTTATAATTACACCACCAGCAATATCGTTGGCTGCTGCTATTTTCTTGTCAGCATTTTCTAATTCAGCTCCCAACTTATCTAGAATGCCATCGGTTTTTACCACATCGGTATTACCAGCTTTATTTTTCAAAGTAAGGTTTGCGGTAGCTTCTTTACCATTGCGTTTATAAGTTACTGTTATTTTATCTCCCGGTTTGTAACGAGATACTTGCTCTACCATTTCTGGTGCAGCACTTACAGGTACTCCGTTTATCTTAGTAATAATGTCAGCTTTTTTAATGCCTGCTTCAGCAGCAGACCCTCCATTAGGCACATCAGTTACATACACACCTTCTCCCTCCTTAATTCCCAATTCTTTTTTTTCTTCATCGGTCATTTTAGATTCTGAAGCATAGGTAATACCAATAAAAGCTCTTTGTACAGTACCAAACTTTACAATGTCGTTAGCTATTTTCTTTACAATATTTACAGGTATGGCATACGAGTAGCCAATGTAACCTCCAGTTTGAGAAGCAATGGCAGAGTTAATACCAATTAACTCGCCATTAGTATTTATCAATGCACCACCACTATTGCCTTGGTTTACAGCAGCATCGGTTTGTATAAAACTTTCTATGGGTGATGCACCTTTATTTATATTAATGCTTCTTGCCTTGGCACTTACAATTCCAGCAGTTACTGTAACATCGAGGTTTAATGGGTAGCCAATAGCTAATACCCATTGCCCAAGCTTAGCATCATCACTATTACCAAAAGCTAAGAAAGGAAATGCTTTTCCCTCAATTTTTAGTACTGCTAAATCACTGCTAATATCAGTACCTACCAAAGTGGCTTTGTAACTTTTTTTATTGGTAAGCGTTACGTTTATTTCATCTGCACCATTTACAACGTGGTTATTAGTTACTATATAGCCATCCTCTGTTATTAATACACCACTACCACTAGCTTGTTGCTCAGGTATAATATTCATTCTCGGTCCACCAAAAAAATCACCAAACATATCGCCACCAAACATATCTCCAAAGGGGTTGGTTTGGCGTATATTATTACTCACTTGCTTAGCTTTTGTTTTAGTTTTTATATGCACTACTGCTGGTGTAGCTGCTGTGGCTGCAGGTGTAAAGTCAACAGCACCATTGCCAGGAGCATTGTAACCAGCAAAACTGCTGTAGTTGGCAGGCAAACCACCGTTTTGTAAACCTGCATAATTACGTTGCATAAATTTTCCATAACCCCATACACTCAAAATAGCAGTGCTGGCACTAATGGCAACAATAGCAAGAATGTTTTTGAGTTTCATATTTTTTCTTTTTTTAAGTTGTGTATTAAAATTTAGTCTATCAAATTTTATTCCTTTCTAGTATACAAAGAAACGAACCTGTTTAATCGTCAGTTCTCCACTGACATTATTTAACGTATGTTTTACGATAATCGTCGTAATACTGTATAAATTTCAGTAAACCTTGGAATAAAACGGTAAGGTAGCGGTTTAAAATTTGCTGAAAGTGGTTGAAATTTTAAAGGTGCTAGGGCTTGTAGTGAAGGAGAAGTTTATTGGTAGCCAGCTTTTGTAATTTTATTTAACTGCGGTTGCGTCGCACACTTCAAGGCTTGGAACAATGATCACCAAGTTTCCAGTTTCTGATTTGTAGTTTATCGTTGTTCGGTCTAACGTTGGGTTATTGATATTTTAAGTTGTTACCATTATAGAAAGTTATAAAAATTTGAAAAACAAGAAACTAACAACATGAAAGATTGCTTAATAGAA
>JAYVRD010000260.1:0-4744 GCA_043776595.1 Chitinophagaceae bacterium
AAAAATGTGCGACGCAACCGAAGCAAAATTGAAATACAAAAGTTGGTTACAAAAAAATTACTACTCAATTGAATAGATTACAACTTGTAGAGAGTGAGAAATATAAAAAACGCAAAAGGGTCAGCATTACTGCCGACCCCCTTACTTACTAACCCATTAAATTCTAGTGCTAAATTACAATTTAGCCCCACATTGCAAAATAAATTTTTGGTGTTGTGTAAAACTTTTAGTCCTACGAAGAATGGTGTAGTAGTAAAAGTTTCAGTACTGTGTATCTTGGTAAAATTGCTTGGTGTAAACAAAAAAAGCATTGATAATCAATGCTTTTTAAATTTATTTTGAGTTATTTAAAACTTAATTTCTTCCTCGTTTTGGTCGAAAAAGTGGAACTCAATTAAATGATAAGAGGTATTGAGCTTAACCTTTAAATTAATTTTATTGGCTCGCTTCCACTTTTTGGCAATTGAGTTAAAAATACCCTTTGTAAGGTAAGAATGAACGATAGGATGCACTACCAAAGTGAGGTTTTTGTGAGAATGGGTAGCCAAATACACCAAACGCTTTTCAATTTCATCCTCCAACAGTAAAGTGCTAGAAATTTTGCCGGTACCGTTGCATACTGGGCAATCTTCGTTGGTTACAATGTTCATTTCAGGCTTCATACGCTGCCTTGTAATTTGCATTAACCCAAACTTAGATAGGGGCAGCACCGCATGTTTTGCTCTGTCGGTTTTCATGTACACTTCCATTGCATCCTGCAACTTGCGTTTGTTGTCGGGCAGCTTCATGTCTATAAAATCTACCACTATAATACCGCCAATATCTCTAAGCCTTAACTGCCTTGCTATTTCTTCGGCAGCTTCCATATTGGTTTCAAGTGCATTTTCTTCTTGGTTGTTACTTACACTTTTGTAGCCACTATTTACATCTACCACATGCAGGGCTTCGGTATGCTCAATAATTAAATAAGCACCGCTAGGTAAGTTTACAGTTTTTCCAAACGAGCTTTTTACTTGCTTGGTTACGGCATAAGTATCAAAAATGGGGTTGCCATTGTTGTGATAGGTTACAATATCAGCCTTTTCGGGGGCAATACGTTGTATGTAGTTGAGAGTGTCGTTGTAAATATTCTTATCGTTTATTACAATTTTGTTGAAGTCTTCGTTCAACAAATCACGCAGCATACTGGTAGTTTTGGTTTGCTCACTTAAAATTTTAGCTGGGGCTTCGGCACCTTTTAAGTTAGTTTGGATGGTTTTCCAAGTGTTTACCAAATCCAGCAAATCTTGATGCAATTCGGAAGTACTTTTACCTTCTGCAGCAGTGCGTACAATAACGCCAAAATTTTTGGGGCGTATGGCTTCTACTATTTTATGAAGACGCTTTCTTTCTTCGGCACTATGAATTTTTTTAGAAACGGCAACAATTTCGTTAAAAGGCGTTACAACAATGTATCTACCTGGTAGGCTTAACTCACAGCTTAAGCGTGGGCCTTTGGCAGCAATAGGTTCTTTTAAAATTTGAACGAGAACATTGGGCTTCCCGTTTAGTACTTCATTAATTTTTCCTGTTTTTACTATTTCTGGTTCTATGTTAAACTTAGAAAAATCTAGTAGTCCATTGTCATCCTTGTCAGTCATAGCCATTTGGGTAAACTTTAGGATGGAACGGGCATAGGGAGACAAATCTGTATAGTGCAGAAAAGCGTCTTTTTCAAAACCCACATCTACAAATGCAGCATTTAAACCGGGAATAAGTTTTTTTACTTTGCCCAAGTATACATCTCCAACGCCAAAATTTGCATCGGCTCTTTCGTTGTGTAGCTCTACCAATTTTTTGTCTTCTAACAAAGCAATTTCTACACCTGTTGGGGCTACATTAATAATTAATTCTTTATTCACAAAGATTTGCAACTTTTAAAATACACAATTACCCCGCACAATACAGGGTATCTTAAATCACTTACTGATATTTGCCAAAGAAAAGGAAGGAAAAGGTAAAGTTGCAGCGTGAAGAAATGGCAAATATTTTTTAGTGGATAACCCCACCGTTTTGCAGTGGGGTTATCTAATAGTCATTTATGTAGAGAACTATTTATTCTTCTTTTTATGACGGTTCTTTCTTAAACGTTTTTTACGTTTATGTGTAGCGATTTTATGACGCTTTCTCTTTTTACCACAAGGCATAACACTTATTAATTTAAGTTCGGTTAAAAAATAATTTTATTGAAATCCCATTTGGGAATATTCCAAATTGTATCAACTTTTTAATTGACTAATTCTGTTTTCCAGTTCTTTTTTTGCCTCTGCATTGGGTATGATTTTTTTTACCGCTTCGTACCATTTAATGGCATCCTTTTTCTCGCCTTTTAAATCATAACATTCTGCTAAGTGCAACATAGCTTCTAAATTGTCTGGCTGCTTTGAAACAATAATTGTAAACCTTTCGATAGCTTTATCGTACTGTCCACTTTTTTTACCCCCCAAACCCAATATGAGTTGAGCATAAAGGTTATTGGGATTTTTTTGTGCAATTTCTCGTACAGGTAAAATGCCAGTCATTGGATTGTCTGATATTCCACCCAAAATATAACAAGCACCCAAATTTATTTTGCTACTATCGTTTGCGGGATTAATTTCTAAAGCTTTATCTAAAAGAACTTTTGCATTGCTTGCGAGCCAATTTTGAAAAGCTGGTTCGTTTGCAGCCAACAAGTTGTCTATAAACAGTTGGGCGGCAAATGTGAGGTTTTTTTCCGAATTATCCAACTTTGCCGCTTCGCCTGTATAGTAGGCATAGAGTTCAGCAATTTTTGCTGAATCTTTCCAAAACTTAGCTAGTTGATGATAAACATGAAGTTCTTGGTCTTTTACATCGCCTCTTACTACACTATTTTCTAAAGAAAGTAATTTTTGCTGCTGCTCGGTGGTTAAATGTTTTTTAGCTTCTGCCAACAACATTTCTGTAGTAATGGCTTGTGGGGCTTGCTCAGTATTTTGTTTAGGCTTTGCTATTGCAGTCTTTGGTGGTACTATTTTTCCAAAGAAAAACAAACCTATAAACAATAATAAACTACCTGAAACTAAAATGAGTTGCTGACGTTTCAAAACTTTAAAAATTTGCCACAAAGGTAGGGTTGTGCTATTCTGGTTTGTGTTTCTCTTTTACTTCTGCCACAAATTCTTTGGCAGGCTTAAAAGCAGGAATGTAATGTTCAGGAATATGAACGGCCGTATTTTTTTTAATGTTACGACCAATTTTAGCTGCTCTTTTTTTGGTAATAAAACTGCCAAAACCACGTATATAAATGTTTTGACCAGCTGTTAAACTTTCTTTAATCTCTTTAATCATCGTTTCTAAAGTAACCAAAACATCCACTTTAGGAATACCTGTCTTTTCGGAGATGTTGGTAATAAGGTCTGATTTTCTCATAAGTGGTTATTTAAAACTTGCAAATGTTAGAAAGGTTAAAATAAAACAAAAGTTTTTGTATGTGCAAGAAAATACTTGAAAAAGATAAGTGTTACCTATTGATAGCTAAAGGATTGGCTTAAGAATAATTTGTACACAACAGTAAAAAGTGATTCATCTAATACAGATAAGTTGTTGATTTGTGATAGAATGAAACTCAAATTTACAAATGCATTAATGCATTGGCATACTACTACTAACAAAAGAGAAATGCCATGGAAAGGGGAAACAGACCCTTACAAAATTTGGCTAAGTGAAATTATACTTCAACAAACAAGGGTTGAACAAGGCTGGGGTTATTATGAAAGATTTATTACGCAATACCCCACCATCAAAAAACTGGCTGCTGCAAAAGATGAAACAGTTTTCAAGCTATGGGAAGGTTTGGGATATTATAACCGTTGTAAAAATTTATTGCATACTGCAAGATTTATTAGCACTGAATTAAAGGATAAGTTTCCTAATGATTATGCCGACATCATTGAGCTAAAAGGCATTGGATCATATACAGCTGCTGCTATTGCATCTTTTGCTTTTAACCAGCCTTATGCAGTGGTAGATGGCAATGTATTTAGGGTTTTAGCAAGAGTGTTTGGCATAGCAACTGCCATAGATAGCACTAAAGGCAAGCAGCAGTTTACGGCTTTGGCCAACGAAGTTTTAGATACTAAAAAGCCAGGTTTATTTAACCAAGCCATTATGGATTTTGGAGCAACGGTATGTAAGCCTGTTACACCATTGTGTAGCCAATGCCCAATGCAAGTAATTTGTGCAGCGTATAAAACAGGTAAGGTTAATCAGCTACCAATAAAAGAAAAAGTGCTTACCAAAAAAAATCGATGGTTATACTATTTTTTATTTGAAAACGATGGCAAAATATTAGTTTACAAACGAGAGGGAAAAGATATTTGGCAAAGCCTTTTTGAATTTTATTTAGTAGAAAGTGAAGCCCAAATGCTTTGGAATAATACTACTATACTACCATGGTTAGAAGAACAGTTTGCCATATCCCAAGCAAGCATACAACATATTTCCTCTTTACAAAAACAACAGCTTACACACCAATTAATAAAGGGGCAATTTATAAAAATTAATCTGCCAACTATACCAACTGCTTTGAAATATTACCAATGGCAGCCGATAAAGCAATTAAGTAAGTTGGCTTTCCCTAAATTCATCAATGGGTATTTGGAGATGAAACAAGTGCAGGGGAATTTATTTTAAATAAGAAAGGGAGACTACCTCGGTAATCTCCCTTTCTTATTTATTCTTT
>JAYVRD010000261.1:0-18411 GCA_043776595.1 Chitinophagaceae bacterium
TTTGTTTTGGCAAACGATTGACGAAAAATATTTGGTTGCTTAAATAGTAGTTTGGCTACAATATCATTTTGCACTAATAGGGTAGCAGAAGCTGTGAGTGCAATGATAGGAATATTAGGCAACTCACTTCTCAAATTAGCAATACGTAAATAGGGTGGGCGAAAATCGTAGCCCCATTGGCTTACACAATGAGCTTCGTCTACTGCTATTAAATTAATGTTGAGGGCATGTATAAAGTCTTTGAACAAATTTGTTTCTAATCGCTCGGGTGATAAATAGAGAAATTTATAATCTCCATTAGCGGCTTGTTGCAACGTTTGTTTTACTTCATAAAAACTCATACCACTATACAATGCTGTGGCAGCAATATTTCGGCGAAGTAAATTTTTAACTTGATCTTTCATTAAAGCTATGAGTGGAGAAACCACTAAGCATAAACCATCCTTCATTAAAGCTGGTATTTGAAAGCAAATGGATTTACCACCACCAGTGGGTAATAGTGCTAGTGTATCTTTTCCTTGCAAGACAGCATTGATAATGCTTTCTTGTTCTCCACGAAAAGTTGTGTAGCCCCAGTGTTGTAGTAGTATTTGCTCGGGAGATTGGCTCATGCTTGCAAAAGTTATAACTCTAAAAGCATGAGTGATAAACCTGAAATATTTTTAAAGCCTTTATCGGCTGTTAATAAAGTAAGGTTGTGTTTAATGGCAGTAGCAGCAATAATGGCATCTGGAACTTTAATACCCACCTTCTGCTTTAAAGTTATTGCAAGCAATTTTATTGTTTCATCAAAAGGGAGTATCATACAATCACTTAAAATACTAGTTCTGCCTTTAAGTATTTTTGGTTCAATATTTTTTTCACCTAACAACTCTATTTCAGTTATTACAGAAACCATTACTAAATAAGTAAGATAAGGTTTTACTACACTTCTGCCCTCATGAATATACACAAGAATATTAGTATCGGCAAGTATGGTTTTAATCCCACTCACTTCTTACTTTTTTTTGAAATTCTAAACCGTCAATTCCTAGTTTAAGCTTACCAAAATGTTTTCTGAGATTACCAGGCGTTAATTTTTTTTTATTTCCTTTTGTTACTTTTTTAAGAGCTTCTTGAATTTCTTTTTTAGAAGCATCTTTTTTTATTATTATCGTCATACGCCAAAATTTTATCTAAGGTAGTACAATCAAATCACTTTCTTCCACTTCAATCGCAAACTATTAATTGCCAACACTACATCGCTTAAACCCATAACCAATGCACCAACAGTGGGGCTTAAAAAACCAAAAGCAGCAATGGGTATAGCTACAATATTGTAAGCAAATGCCCAAAATAAATTTCCTTTGATGGTACCGTAAGTATGCTTGCCCAAGCCCAATGCTAGTGGTAAATTTTTTAAACCATGATTCATTAAAACAACAGTAGCACTTTGCGTAGCTACTTGGCTGGCTTCGCTAAGCGATATGCCAACCGTAGCTTTTGCCAAGGCTGGACCATCGTTTATGCCATCACCTACCATGGCAGTTGGTTGTTGTAAAGTATAAGCTGTTATTCTATCTAATTTTTGTTGTGGTGTTTGTTCTGCTATTACTTCATCAATCCCTAATTGCTGTGCTACAACTTCGCATTTTGCTTTGCTATCGCCACTTAGTAAAATAGTTTTTATACCATTAGCTTTTAAAGCAGTAATAACAGCTTTTGCTTCTGTTCTAATTTCATCATCCAAGTCTATCCATCCTATCAATTCTTCATTTTTATACACATACACATTGTGAATACTATTTGTATCATCACCATGTAAATTGCTTACTAGTAAAGAAGTTTGTAATACGGATTTATACGAACCTGCTACAAATACATTCCCTTCCTTATCCACAGCCTTCATACCCAAGCCCTTCACTTCTTCAATTTTTGCCCAGCGAATATCATTTTTTATTTTCCACTCTTTTGCTATACAAATACCAATGGGGTGGTTAGAATATTTTTCTAAAGAATAAACCACTTGCTTAAATAATTCTTCTTCTATATCAAACTTAAAATTGGATATAGTAAACTTACCTGTGGTTAGCGTTCCTGTTTTATCAAACACTACTTGCTGTACACTTTTAAAAATTTCTAAGCTTTTAGCATTTTTAAATAGTATGCCATTTTTTGCAGCACGCCCAAGACCAACAGCTATAGCAGCTGGTGTAGCCAAACCCATAGCACATGGGCAACTAATTACCAACACAGCAATACTTCTTAATAAACTTTCGCCAAAACCAATTTGCGTAAAAAAATAATTACCCAACAAAGTAAATAATGCAATGCCCACAACCATTGGCACAAACACAGCACTAATCTTATCTGCCATTTGCTGTACTGGTGGTTTTTCGGTTTGGGCATCTTTTATTAGTTGTAAAATATTACCAAGCACTGTGTCTTGCCCTACAGCTGTTATTTGTGCTTTTACCGTTCCTGTTTCTAATAAGCTACCACCAATAAGCAAGTCTTTCATTTGTTTATGTACAGGCAAGCTTTCGCCAGTAATAATTGCTTCGTTTACGCTGGCTTCGCCCCATAATATTTTGCAATCCATGGGTACATGCTCTCCATTTTTTATCAGTACTAAATCTCCTACACGTAAGTCTTTACTTTCTACTACAAATATTTGTTCTTGGTGTTTGTCATCAAAGGCAATCATGTTTGCCATTGTTTTTTGTGTAACCGCCAACTGCTTCAATGCTTCTTGTGTGGTAGCAATGCTTTTATCTTCCATCCAATTTCCTAAAAACACAAGTGTAATTGTTGTTGCTGCTGTTTCAAAAAACATAAACTCATGTGCTTTGCCAATGACCATTCCATACAAGCTATAACCAAATGCTGTGGTGCTGCCTAATGCTATTAAAACATTCATATTAGGTATACCTTTTAGCAAACTTTTAATAGCACTTCTACCAAAAAAATCTAAACCTGTTAAGTACACTGGTATTGTAAGCAACAACTGTACTATTGGTATCATTAAAAAATGAATATGCACCAAATGGCTTACAAATAATGGCAATGTAAACACCAAGCAAAACAAAAATCGCTGCCAATGATTTTGAAAAGGCAGCAAACCATAATACTTTTTAGGATTTTGCTGCTGACCATTTTTTACAGAATATCCTAGAGACGAAATCCCTTTTTCTATCATCGTTTTATCAACAGTAGTTTCAGTTTCAAAACTTACATCGCCACCTATAAAATTTACTTTTACGTTTTGCAGTCCCTTGCTATTTAAATATTTATTAATTGAGAGTGCACAATTGGCACAATGCATTCCTTCTACTTTCAAGTTCACTTTTTCCATGGTGTAATTAATTTTTGTTAGCCAGCTTTATTACAAGTATTAAGCTTCAGTTGCGTCGCACATGTTTAGCTATCAATATCTATTAAGCAAAGCTACTGCACAAAACTACTTCTCTACTTTAACCATGCTATTACCAATGCTGGAAAATAAAAATGCAGCACCGTTGTAATTGTGCTGCATTTTTATAAAGTATTGTAAACTGTATTCAACTATTGTTTGATGAAAGTTACATTCTTATTCTATGTTAAACATGTGCGACGCAACCGCAGTCCAATCTATATTCTACTGCTGGTTACCAAAAGTTTCGCATAAATCTCCTTATACAAACAATCAAATTAAACTATGCCACTAAATTGTTTTAAAAATCGTACATCGTTTTGGCTATACAATCTTAAATCGTTTACCTGATACTTTAATTGACAAATACGTTCTACACCCATACCAAAAGCAAAGCCAGTGTATTTGGTGCTGTCTATACCAAAATTGTCAAGCACTTTGGGGTGTACCATACCACTACCCAAAATTTCTACCCAGCCAGTATGCTTACATACATTGCAGCCTTTGCTATCGCAAATAAGGCAGCTAATATCCATTTCGGCACTTGGCTCTGTAAAAGGAAAATAAGAAGGGCGAAAACGAACCTTTACTTCTTTACCAAACATTTCTTGCACAAAAAAGTATAGGGTTTGTTTAAGGTCGGCAAAGCTTACATTTTCATCTACATACAAACCTTCTACTTGGTGAAAGAAGCAGTGAGCCCTAGCACTAATAGTTTCGTTTCTATACACACGCCCAGGGCAAATAACCCTTATTGGTGGCTTTTGATTTTCCATAACCCTTGCTTGTACACTACTGGTGTGTGTGCGTAGCAACCATGCAGGATTTTGATTAATGTAAAACGTATCCTGCATATCACGTGCTGGGTGGTCTTCTGGTAGGTTCATGGCTCCAAAGTTGTGCCAGTCGTCTTCTATTTCTGGACCTTCGGCTACAGCAAAACCAAGACGTTGAAAAATAGACACAATTTGATTGCGTACCATGCTAAGTGGGTGGCGTGTACCTACAGGTGTGTAATTTCCTGGCAAGCTCCAATCTATATTATTGGTTGTTTGTTGGTAATTGGTGGTAGCTTCTTTTATGGTTTCAAATTTGGCTTCTACAAAAACTTTAAACTCGTTTAATAGCTGGCCAGCTTGTTTTTTTTGCTCGGCAGGCACATCTTTCATTAAACCCATAATGCTTTTTAATAAACCCTTGGTGCCTAAATATTTTATACGAAAAGCCTCTACAGCTTCTGCTGTTGCTACATTCTCTGCTTCTATTTCTTGCTTGTAGGTTTGTAATTGTTGTACTAATTGCTCCATGGTGGCGAAGATAAGGTTTGTGTGAATGTAAGAATAGTACACCAATGATACAGATTGAGGCCAAAGCAAAATGTAGTATTGATAGTGGGGTATTTTTTTTGGGGACGAGCTGTAGAATAAGAATGTAGCTTCGGTTGCGTCGCACATGTTTGGCTATGGATTGCTATTTGGCTTTTCTCAAAAACCGTTTATAGTATACAGTATCATCAGTGCTAAACTTTCCTGTTTGGTGGTTGAAGATTTTGCGATTGACAAAACCATCAATGATAATGCCCTTATCATTATCATCGTAGTTTGTATGAGAAATATTTTTTAAAAAATCTAAGGGTTGTAGGAGTTTCCTTTTGTATCTGTTACATAATAAAAGCTCAATACTTATTCAATCGTTATAAATGTGCGACGCAACCGCTGCTTAATAGCACTACAAAAGCTGGCATCAAACAATTACTACTTTATTTCCTCAGCATCAAACCTATCTACCGTTTGTATGCCATTGAGAGATTTAAGACGTACCACAAGTTCTTCCAATTCTTCTTTATCGTGTACAAATACTTTTATCGTTCCTTCAAATAATCCTTCACGGCTTTCTATGGTTAGACCAGCAATATTTATTTTCAATTCTCCACTAATAATGTTGGTTATTTTATGTACCACTCCCACATCGTCCATACCAATAATTTTTAGCCCAGTAAGAAAGGAGATTTCTTTATTTTTTGCCCACTTTGTTTTTACTACTCTATGCCCATAGTTGGCCATTAGCTGGGTAGCGTTGGGGCAGTTGGTTCGGTGTATTACCAAGCCTTTTCCAGTGCTTACAAAACCAAATACATCATCGCCTGGTATGGGGTTGCAGCACTTGGCTAGCTGATACATTATTTTATCGCTGCTTTCGCCAAAAATAATGAGTTCACTATCTTTTTTGCTTATAGGTCTGGGCTGTGTGGGGTCAAAAACAACTTCGGTACTAATGGGCTTTAATTTAGTAGGAGCTTCTAATCGATCGCCCATTACTAAAAAATCTTTTAACTCCTTTAGCTCAATACTTTTAATAGCAATTTTATAAAATAAATCTAGGTGAGAATTGAGTTTATAAAATTGTACTACCTCATCAATATTGCCAGGGGTATAAGCAGCACCCATGCCTTCTATTTTGCGTTGCAGGGTGTACTTACCATCGTCGGCTATTTTTCTTTTTTCTTCACGTAGGGCATCTCTTATTTTGTTTTTTGCCTTGGTGGTTACCACAAAATTTAGCCAGTCTTCGCTTGGTTTTTGTTTGTTACTCGTTATAATTTCTACTTGGTCTCCGCTGCGTAGTTTGTGAGAAATGGGTACTAATTTATGATGCACTTTAGCACCAATACATTTGCTACCAATAGCACTGTGTATAGAAAAAGCAAAGTCTAATGCAGTGCTGCCCATGGGCAACATTTTTACTTCTCCCTTGGGTGTATACACATAAATTTCCTCTCCTAAAAAAGAGGTTTTAAAATCTTGTAAAAAATTTACACTGTCTGTATCATCTTGTGCCAATACTTCACGTATTTGACCAAACCACTTATCAAAGCGGTCTTCGCTATCACTACCTTCTTTGTATTTAAAATGTGCAGCCAAACCCTTCTCAGCAATTTCGTTCATACGTTTGGTGCGTATTTGAATTTCTACCCATCTTCCCTCAGGTCCCATAACAGTAGTATGCAAGGCTTCGTAACCATTGCTCTTGGGGTTACTCAACCAATCTCTCAATCGTTCAGGCGATGGATTGTATGCATCGGTAATCATGCTGTACACTTTCCAGCAGTCGCTTTTTTCGTTTTCTGGTGCAGAGTTTAAAATAATACGAATGGCAAATAAATCGTACACCTCATCAAAAGAAACACCTTTCTTTTTTATTTTATTCCAAATGCTGTGTATGCTTTTTGGGCGACCATAAATTTCAAAATCAAATTCGCTAGCAGTAAGTTTATCTTTTATCGGTTTAATAAATTCGTTGATGTAACGAGAGCGTTCTCTTTTAGTTTCGGCAAGGCGTTTGGCAATTTCTTTATAGGCTTCGGGCTCCATGTATTTCATGGACAAATCTTCTAACTCTGTTTTTACGTTGTACAAACCCATTCTATGTGCCAATGGGGCATATACCCATATCGTTTCGCTAGAAATTTTAAGCTGCTTTTCTCGTTTCATAAAATCCATGGTACGCATGTTATGAAGTCTATCTGCTAGCTTTATTAATATTACCCTTGGGTCATCGGTTAGGGTTAATAAAATCTTTTTAAAATTTTCTGCTTGTTGAGATGTATTCGCATCTATAACATTAGAAATTTTAGTTAAGCCATCAACAATTTTAGCAATCTCAGCACCAAATTCACGTTGCACATCCTCTAATGTAATGTCTGTGTCTTCTACCGTATCGTGTAGCAAAGCACAAATGCTACTACGCACACCCAAGCCTATTTCTTCTACACAAATCATAGCTACAGCAAGTGGGTGCAAAATGTATGGCTCACCACTTTTACGCCTCATGGTTTTGTGGGCTTCAGCAGCCATTTCAAAAGCAATACGTATTAATACTTTGTCATCCTTTTTAAGCTTGGGGCGTAAAACTTTTAGTAAGGCACGGTAATGCCTTAGTATTTCTTTTTTCTCTTGTTCGGCATTTAAAGAATACTTGGCTATGGGAATTTCAGTTGCTATGGGTTGCTCATTTAACATAGGATAACGAATATAAGAAAAGAAAAGTTGAAAATGGAACGTATAAAATAAGGAGAAGATTTTTTGTTGACTAGCTTTAGAACATTGTGCATCTGTGGAGGCGACGCTCCATTCAAATGTAGTTTTTCATAGCAGCTTTGGTGCGATAGTGCTATCTGCACCTCTCATCAATCACAGGTGTAGTGTTTACAGCCACTACCTTACATTTGCTTACGACTATGAGTGAACAAACAAAAAAAAAGGGTTTCAATTTATCTTTACTTCAAAGGGTTTTCTTTTTTGTAAAACCATACCGAAAATTTTTTTACATCAGCTTAATGTTGGCAGTGGTGATGGCAGTGTTTGCACCCATTCGCCCCTTTTTAATACAACTTACTGTAGATAAAGCCACTGGCAGAGATATACAGATTCCGCAATGGCTTAATTATCTTTTGTTTAAAACAAATACTGGCGATGCAGGTAAGTTTATTATTTACGTTACCATTTTTCAAATCGTTTTTTTATTTATTGAAACAGCTATTCGTTTTGCTTTTACATTTTTAGCAGCTTGGCTTGGGCAAAATGTAGTGAGGGATTTACGGGTAACTGTTTTTAAAAAAGTCATTAGCCTCAATCTTCGCCAGTTTGATAAAACACCCATTGGCACACTAACCACACGTACAGTAAACGATATAGAAAGCATCAACGATATTTTTAGCGATGGCTTAATACCTATCATTTCCGATTTACTTACCATTATTGTTACACTATCAGCTATGCTGTATATGGATTGGCAGTTAACCTTAATAGCCTTAATTCCATTCCCAATAATGATTTTGGCAACTTACTATTTTAAAGAAAGCGTAAACCAAAGTTTTATCAAAGTGCGTAATGCAGTAGCACAGCTAAATGCTTTTGTGCAGGAGCATATTACAGGTATGGCAGTAGTACAAGCTTTTGCTGCCGAGGAAAAAGAATTCAATAAATTTAAAAATATTAATAAAGAACATAGAAACGCAAATATCAAAGCCATTTTTGCCTATAGCGTTTTCTTTCCTATTGTAGAGTTGGTGCTAGCTATAAGCACAGCATTGATTGTTTGGTGGGTAGCAAATTTGGCTTTGCAACACACAGGTAGCCATATAAATTTCTCTGGTAAAATTGTAGCGTTCATTATGTTTATGAATCAAATTTTTCGTCCACTACGTGTAATAGCCGATAAATTTAACGTCCTCCAAATGGGTATGATAGCTGCCGAACGTGTGTTTAAAGTATTGGATAATGATGATGTAACAATGCAGTCGATCGCCCACAGTCCACAGCCCACAGCCGATAATCTTCAGTCGATAGTTGGCAGTAAAAAGTCAAAAATTAAAAGTGAAGATTTACCCACTCTTAACTTACCACTCACCTTTAAAGGAGCTATAGAATTTCATCAAGTTTCTTTTGCCTACACCGATGATAATTATGTACTCAAAAATATTTCGTTTACTGTAAATGCTGGCGAAACCCTAGCCCTAGTTGGGCATACAGGAAGTGGCAAAACATCAATCATTAGCTTGCTAAACAGATTATACCAAATTCAGGAAGGTGCTATAAGCATTGATGGTGTAAATATTGACGATTATCCAGTAGATGAATTACGTAAAAACGTAGGTGTGGTATTGCAAGATGTTTTTTTATTTTCTGGTAGTGTCATGGAAAACATAACACTCCGAAACCCCGACATCTCAAGAGAGCAAGTTATAGCTGCAGCAAGAATGATTGGTGTGCACAATTTTATAATGCAGCTACCTAATGGCTACAATTATAATGTAATGGAACGCGGCAGCACATTAAGTTTGGGGCAAAGACAGTTGATTTCTTTTATTAGGGCATTGCTATACAATCCATCTATTTTAATTTTAGACGAAGCCACATCAAGCATTGATACAGAAAGTGAAATTTTAATTCAAAATGCTATTGATACTTTAATAAAAGGCAGAACTTCTATTGTTATTGCACATCGTTTATCTACCATTCGCAAAGCCAATAAAATAATTGTGCTAGATAAAGGTGAAATAAAAGAAATAGGAAGCCATGAAGAACTCTTAAAACTTGGTGGATTTTATAGTAAGTTACATGAAATGCAGTTTGACAAAAAGCAAATTGCCTTGGCATAAATTAACTCTTAAAAAACGATATCATATTGTTTGGTGCAAAAGAACAAATGTTTTAAAATATTTTGGGAGACTTTTTTGTTGGAAAACGCAATTAATCTCTGCAGGGATAAATTTTAATTTGAATAACTGCTAAGGGTCGATTTAATGACAAACATGAAAAGTGAAGATGAACGATAACTATTGCAATAAAAAATTTATAAATCTCTTTTCTTTACTTCAGCCACCTCTTTGTAAATAATAATCAGCAAATCACCTCAAAAATAAACTTCCTATTATTTGTGATGATGTAAGATAAAACCATAGGCAGAATTAGGCTCACAATTATGCCACTCATTTTCTAATTTTTCATTTCTAAAGTCTTATTTCTTACAACTGCACCCTATATTTGCACCAAAATTAAGAATAGGCTATGGCTCTTAAACGTGTGAAATCTTTACTGATAGCGGTTCTCAGCCTTTTGGCTTTCTCTTTTTCTAACAACCTGCTTGCTCAAGAGCATCATGAAAATGGTGCTGAAAATCATGCCCCAGCAGATGCACACAAGAAAAAAGAAGGCTTCAAAGCAGCGGAAGTTATTTTTGGACACATTTTAGATAATCATGAGTACCATTTTACAGAGTACCATGATGCAGAAGGCAAAGTTCACCACGTTTCTATACCTCTACCTATAATATTGTACTCTCCACAGCGAGGATTTACTGCCTTCATGAGTTCAAATTTTGAGCATGGGCACGCTAACTATAAAAATTATAAAATTGGCGAAGAAAAAATTGTAGCTGTAAAAGAAGATGGAACAGTAGATACAAATGTAAAAGTGTACGATTTTTCTCTAACTAGAAACGTAGTTCAAATGATGATTGCTTTGGCACTACTTACTTGGTTAATGGTTTCAATTGCAAAATCTTACAAAAATGGACAAGGAGTTACATCTGCACCCAAAGGCAAGCAAAACTTGTTAGAGCCTGTTATCACCTTTGTTAGAGATGAAGTGGCTAAACCAAACCTTGGTCATAAATACGAAAAATATTTGCCCTACTTATTAACTACTTTCTTCTTTATACTTATTAATAACGTTTTTGGATTAATACCAGGCACAGCCAACGTTACAGGTAATATTGCTTTTACCGTAATACTTGGTTTAATTTCTTTTGTTGTTATTATGTTTAGTACCAATAAGCACTATTGGCTACATATTTTCAATCCTCCAGGAGTGCCATTAGGCGTAAAATTTATTTTAGTACCTGTTGAGTTTTTGAGTGTATTCATCAAACCTTTTGCTTTAATCATCAGGTTGTTTGCCAATATGGTAGCAGGGCATATCATCATCATTTGTTTAATTTCTTTAATTTTCATATTCGGTCAAATGAATACTTATGTGGGTTGGGGTACATCTCCAGTAGCCATTGGTTTTACGGTATTTATTTATTTAATCGAAGTTTTGGTTGCATTCTTACAAGCATTCATCTTCACCAACCTTACTGCTGTTTTTATCGGTCAGGCTATAGAAGGCGATCATCATGAAGCAGCAGCCCATCACTAATTTTTTATTATTAACTGTAAATACACAATCATGAGTTTAAGTGCAATTTTATTAGAAGCTACTGCAAACGCAGGTGGTGCTATTGGTGCAGGTTTAGCAGCTATTGGTGCTGGTATTGGTATTGGCCAAATTGGTAAAGGTGCTGTAGAAAGCATTGCACGCCAACCAGAAGCTATGAACGACATCCGTGGTAACATGATTTTAGCTGCTGCCCTTGTAGAAGGTGCTGCATTATTTGCTATCATCGTAGGCTTCCTTGCTATGGTATTGTAATACCTAGCCAAGCCAAAAACTATAACTGTACCCAAAGCACAGGGCAATGGGTGCAGTTAATTTTAAACGTACAGTTTAAAACAGTTCTTAAAATACAATTGTGAAGTAAGCTTCAGTTTTTCATAGCATCACCTGTTGCGTCGCACACTTGTACAATATAACATTATTCAACTTTTATAGAAGCGTAGTATATGAAATTACTTACTCCAGATCCAGGATTACTTATATGGACTTTATTAGCCTTTTTAATAGTTTTCTTTATTTTAAAGAAAATGGCATGGCCAGCTATTATTAAAGGTTTAAAAGAACGTGAAGAAGGCATTGCAGATGCTATAGCAACAGCTGAAAGAGTAAAGGCAGAAATGGCTGAACTTAAAAACGAAAACGAAGCCTTAATGCAAAAAGCTCGTGAAGAGCGTGGTGTAATGATTAAAGAAGCCAAAGAAACAGCTGATAAAATGGTAGCAGAAGCCAAAGACAAAGCCAAAGGAGAATATGATAGAATAGTAGCCGATGCACAAGCTGCTATTACCCAACAAAAAAATGCAGCTTTAACCGAAGTTAAAAATCAAGTGGGTTCTTTAGTAATTGAAGTAAGTGAAAAGATTTTGAGAAGAGAACTGAACAATAAAACTGAACACGAAAAATACATTAACGAGTTAGCAGCAGGAGTAAAATTGAATTAACAGGCAGATGTGAAAATTTGAAAATGTGCATTTGTCATCATCTGCTCATACGCACATCTAGTAATTTGCAAATTGAAATAGAATGCCCAATCCACGTTTAGCACATAGATACGCCAAAAGCCTAATTGACCTTGCTACAGAAAAAGGTGAATTAGAAAACGTTTATGCCGATGTAAAATATTTGCAGTCGGTGTGTAAAAACAGCAGTGAGTTTGTGTCTCTTTTAAAAAGTCCTATAGTTACAGCAGATAAAAAACAAAAAGTTTTAGATGGTATTACTGCTGGCAAAACAGGCCACATCATTTCTCTATTTACTAAGCTATTAATAACTAAGGGTCGTGAAAAGGAATTGCCAGAAATAGCAGAAGCTTTTATTGAACAATACAATATTATTAAAGGTATTAACAAAGTTAAACTAAGCACAGCTGTAGCCATAAGTGATGAAGTGAAGAAAAGCATTGAAGACAAAGTAAAAGCAGAGCAAACCTTTGGTAGTGTGGAATTAGAAACCATAGTAGATGAAAGCCTAATTGGTGGTTTTGTATTAGAGTTTAACAACAACTTGGTAGATGCAAGCATTGCTAGAGATTTGAAAGATGTAAAAAAACAGTTTGAAAAGAACTTGTTTGTAAGTGCCATTAGATAAGTAGTAGTAGAATGGCTAGTGAAAATAAGATACGGTGAAAAAAGCTACATACATTTCCTTAGTTTAAGATGTGCGACGCAACTGTTGTTGAATTGAAATACCAAAGCTGGTAAACAAAATTTTTTTATAATTTTTTTATAATTCTTAATTCTTAATTTTCTTATATGGCAGACATTAAACCTGATGAAATATCAGCAATACTAAGGCAGCAATTGGGCAACTTTAACGCAAATGCCGATTTAGAAGAAGTAGGTACTGTATTACAAGTTGGTGATGGTATTGCCCGTGTTTATGGCTTAAATAATGTAAGCAGCGGCGAACTTGTAGAATTTGAAAATGGCGTACGTGCTATAGCCCTAAACCTTGAAGAAGATAATGTGGGTGTGGTATTAATGGGCGAAGGCAAAGGGATAAAAGAAGGAGCTAAAGTAAAACGTACAGGTCAAATTGCATCTATTAAAGTAGGTGAAGGTGTTGTTGGGCGTGTAATAAACATGCTAGGCGAACCCATTGATGGTAAAGGTCCATTAACTGGTGAGTTGTACGAAATGCCATTGGAGCGTAAAGCCCCAGGTGTAATTTATCGCCAACCAGTAACTGAGCCTTTGCAAACTGGTATTAAAGCTATCGATGCAATGATTCCTGTGGGTCGTGGACAGAGAGAATTGGTAATTGGCGACCGTCAAACTGGTAAAACTGCTATTTGTGTAGATACTATCATCAACCAAAAAGAATTTTATGATGCTGGGCAACCAGTGTATTGTATTTATGTAGCTATTGGACAAAAAGCAAGTACTGTAGCTGGTGTAATGAAAACTTTGGAAGATAGTGGTGCTATGGCTTATACAACTATTGTTTGTGCTTCTGCTTCAGATCCTGCTCCTCAGCAATTCTATGCACCATTTGCAGGTGCGGCTATAGGTGAATTTTTTAGAGATACTGGCAGACCAGCCCTAATTGTATTTGATGATTTAAGCAAGCAAGCTGTAGCTTACCGTGAGGTGTCGTTGTTGTTACGTCGTCCTCCAGGTCGTGAGGCATACCCTGGTGATGTATTCTATTTGCATAGTCGTTTGCTTGAAAGAGCTGCAAAAGTTATTAATAACGATGATGTAGCTAAAAACATGAACGATTTGCCAAATAGCATTAAACATTTGGTAAAAGGTGGTGGTAGCTTAACAGCATTGCCTATAATTGAAACACAAGCTGGTGACGTATCTGCTTATATTCCTACCAACGTAATTTCTATTACCGATGGTCAAATATTTTTAGAGGGTAACTTGTTTAATGCGGGTATTCGTCCTGCTATTAACGTAGGTATTTCTGTAAGTCGTGTGGGTGGTAATGCACAAATAAAATCAATGAAAAAAGTGGCTGGTACCCTTAAATTAGACCAGGCATTGTACAGAGAGTTAGAGGCCTTCTCTAAGTTTGGTGGAGATTTGGATGCTGCCACAAAAAATGTAATTGATAAAGGTGCAAGAAACGTGGAAATTTTAAAACAAGCTCAATACTCACCGTTCTCCGTAGAAAAACAAGTGGCTATCATTTACCTTGGTACACAAGGTTTGTTGAAAGAAGTGGCTGTTAAACAAGTAAAAGCATTTGAAGAACATTTCTTAACAGAAATGCAAAACAAATTGCCCGATGTATTGGCAGAGTTTAAAAAAGGAAAATTAGAAGATGCCAGCCTAGCAAAAATGGTAGATTTGGCTAAAGGATTGATGAGTCAGTATAAATAGATCATACTCAACCCTCTCTAAAGGAGAGTAAAAAATAAAAACAGCCTCAAGATTATGTTTCTTGAGGCTGTTTCATTTGTAATTGGATAGAAATATATTTGATAACCAGCTTTATGATAAGCATTTAGCTTCAGTTGCGTCGCACATTTTAAGCTGTAGGGTGTCTATTAAACTTTGCAGCCCAATTCTGAAAACTAATAATCACCCAAAGTTTCTGGCAATTGAGCCAAAGCCTTAGCCAATTGCTCATCATTAGGTGCAATACCATGCCATTCATGTGTACCTTCCATAAAATCAATGCCTTTGCCCATAGCTGTTGTCATAATTATACAAATGGGTTTGCCTTGCCCAGTTAAAGATTTTGCTTTATCCAAACCAGCCACTACACTATCCATATCATTGCCATCCATTTCCATTACTGTCCAGTTAAAAGCTTCAAACTTTGCTTTTAAACTATTCAATCCCATTACTTTATCAGTAGGGCCATCAATTTGTTGTCCATTAAAATCTATCGTAGAAATCAAATTATCAACTTTGTGGTGGGCAGCAAACATAATTGCTTCCCAGTTTTGTCCTTCATCTAATTCACCATCACCATGTAACGAAAAAACAAGGTTGGTATCACCATTCAATTTTTTACTAAGTGCAGCTCCAATAGCTACGCTCATGCCTTGCCCCAACGAGCCACTAGCTATACGCACACCTGGTAAATGCTCATGTGTAGTAGGATGCCCCTGTAAACGAGAGTTTAATTTCCGAAAAGTGGCTAATTCTTTTATATTAAAATAGCCCGAACGAGCTAAGGTTGAGTAAAATAAAGGTGAAATATGCCCGTTACTTAAGAAAAAAACATCTTCATTAGTAGCATCCATATTAAAAGCAGTATTGTGCTTCATAGTATTAAAATAGAGGGCAGTTAAAAAATCTGTACAGCCTAAAGAACCACCTGGATGCCCACTTTGTACACCATGCACCATTCTTACAATGTCTCTTCGTATTTGCGTTGCTATATCTTTTAATTCATGTGTTGTTGCCATACTTTAATTTTAAGGACAAATCTAAGAGATTAAACCTTTAGGCAGCAAAACTAGTCTTGCTAATATCTTATAAAAAGGTTGGTTATTAAAGGCGAAATAGTTATCTTGTTATCCATTAACTTTTTATGAATTCACAGTATGGGTTTTTAATGTGCATAAAAAGAGTTTACTTTGCCAATATTCGTTTCGCCCCCAAGAAAGGAAATTATTAATTGACCGTCAAACACTGACTGCATGGAACAGATTATTATTGGCTCTATCAGTGCCTTTCTTATTACTTTTTACGCTATTCCTGTCATCATTAGAGTTGCACAGGAAAAGAAGTTATATGATTTGCCTAACGAACGAAAAATTCACAAAAATCCAATCCCTTCGTTAGGCGGTCTAGGTATTTTTGTGGGTTTTACCATTGCTTTGCTCATTTCTCTCAAGATATCCACTGCTCCAGAATTTCAATATTATATTGCTGCTGCACTTATCATTTTTTTTGTAGGTATTAAAGACGATATCTTAGATATATCTCCCTTAAAGAAATTTATTGGTCAATTAGCTGCCGCTGCAATCATTATGTTTAAAGGCAAACTTTTAATAACTGGCATGCATGGTTTCTTAGGCATTTATCAATTGGATCTTACTTTCAGTTATTTCTTAACTTTTTTTGCCATTGCTGGAATTATTAATGCCTTTAATTTAATAGATGGTGTTGATGGATTAGCAGGAAGTGTTTCTTTTGTTACTTGTACGGTATTTGGGGTTTACTTTTTCTTAAATCAAGACTATGCTTATGCTATACTTGGTTTTGTAATGGCAGGTAGCATATTAGGATTTTTAATTTACAACTTTAGCCCAGCAAAAATATTTATGGGAGATACTGGTTCTATGTTGCTGGGCATTATAAATGCTATATTGGTTATACATTTTATACAAACTGCTTCAACGGGTAAGGCATATGTGGTTACTGCTACACCGGCTATCGGATTTGCTATTTTGCTAATGCCTTTAATGGATACGCTTCGTGTATTTGCTATTCGAGCATCCCGCAGGCGTTCACCATTTAGCCCAGATCGAAATCACTTACACCACATTTTGTTAGATAAGGGTTTTTCACATAGGCAAGTTGCTATTACAATGGCAGTACTTACACTCATCAGTTCAATTGTAGGGTTTAGTTTTCACGAGTTAGGTGTAAACGTATTATTTTTCAGTTTGGTGGCATTTTTCTTAGTTGGCGTTTCTATTATTCATACAGTTGGTGGCAAAAAACTTTCTCGTATGAGGGTGATAAAAGGAGAAATCAAAAATGGCGAAGAAACAAAATCTAAAGTAAGGTTGGTAACTGTTGTACCCTCTACCGCAAGTGTGGCAGCATCTGATGAATAATTTTTCCTAACAACTCTTATAAAATAATATTGAAAAGCAGCAATTTGACTGCTTTTTTTGTTTCATTGAAAGAATTTTTTATTCATTCATTAAATTTGCTTATAAAAAAATAAATTATGACAAGTGAAGAATTAGAATTGATAACTGATGATGCAAAAGATTCAATGGAAAAAGCCATCAGCCATTTGGAAATAGAGCTTACTAAAATAAGGGCTGGTAAAGCCACACCATCTATGCTTGATGGTATCAATATAGATTATTATGGTAGCCCAACAGCTATCCATCAAGTAGCCAATATTACAGTATTAGATGCTAAAACTGTAAGCATACAACCTTGGGAAAAACCGATGCTTGCAGCAATTGAAAGGGCCATAATGCAAGCCAATATTGGTATTACGCCACAAAATGATGGGATACAAATTCGTTTATTTTTACCACCATTAACCGAAGAGAGAAGAAGAGAATTGTTTAAAAAAGCTAGTGGCGAAGGAGAACACTCTAAGGTAGCCATACGCAGCATACGAAGAGAAGCGATGGAACAAATAAAAAAATTGCAAAAAGACGGGTTGAGTGAAGATGCTGCAAAAGATGCAGAAGCTACAGTACAAGAATTAACGGATAAATTTATAAGTTTAGTAGATAAACATTTAGCTGCTAAAGAAAAAGAAATGATGAGTGTGTAGCAACTAATTGATAAAGTGAAATCCTAAATTCAAGAATTTAGGATTTTTTATGTTGATTTTTTTGAAATATTTCTATTAGCAATGTACACCCCTGCTAAAATAATAAGCAGTGCAACTATATGCAAGTAAGTTACATGTTCTCCATCATACACCCCCCAAGCAATTGCTACAAATGGAATACCATAGGTAACCAATGATGCAAATAAACCACCAGCCCTTTTTACCAACATATAAAATAAAACAGATGCTAAGGCAGTACCAAAAACACCCAATACACAACTAGATAGAGTGCCAATAGCATATTTATTTTCGGTTAGTGGAAGTTTAAAATACCCCGTAAAGATTAAAACTATTAATGCTGGTGGTATTAAACCTGTAAAAGCAATAGTAGCAATATGGGTAGAACGAACACCCATTAGCTTTGTATGTACCATATTTACGTTAATACCATATAATGCTGTAGCCAAAATGACAAAGCCTACAAAAGCTATATAACCCAAGGGTTTATTATAGTTCGCATATAACATCAAACCACTACCCAACAAGCCAATAACTACACCCAATAATTTTTGAGACGTTGTTTTAATTCTGAAAAAAATGACACCCATTATTACAACAAATAAAGGCGTTAATGAATTAAGGCTACCTGTTAATGCACTATCAATCTTTGTCTCGGCTATGCAAAATAAAAAGGCAGGAATAAAGCTACCTAGCCAACCACTTAACAAAACAAAACCAATAACACCCTTCGGCAATTCTTTTAAAGATTTTGGTAAAAATGGAAGCATAATTATACCTGCAGATAACATTCGTAATGCTGCAACTTCGTATGGAGATAAGATGGGTTTCCGTTGCTCATCATACATTCCCCAA
>JAYVRD010000262.1:0-4687 GCA_043776595.1 Chitinophagaceae bacterium
TGTTATTTAGATTACACTAAAGTAGGCAACTCAGAAATTTTAGAAGGAACTTTTACCAGCGTTAACATCAACAATCAAAAAGATTGTGGCAGCGGTACTGTATATCTTGAAAAAGTAGCAAACAGCGATTTTGTAAAAGAAGATTTTGTAAAAGAATTTGAGAATAAAAAGAAACTGCAAACCAATCCCGAAAAAAGAAATACCACCAATACAACTTCCAAACCCGATAATGCGATTACTACACCTTCAAAAAAGTTAGTATTACCTCCTAATAGTAAGCCACCTTTTCATAATAATGATAATAGCAACACAGTAAAACCCAATGAAAACAATAACGGTACTGTGGTAACAGAAAAGCCTAAAGTGGTTAATGAAATTCCTGTACCCAAGGTTATTAAAGATAAAGACAATCCATTGGTTCAAACCATCATCACCGCATCGCCAGATATAAAAATAGAGATGTATGATAATGGACAAATAGACCATGATACCATTTCTGTTTATCACAATAACCAGTTGGTGATAAACAAACAAATGCTTAATTACAAACCCATCACCATTAATTTAAAAGCCGATTTAACAAACCGCCATCACGAATTTGTAATGGTGGCCGATAATCTGGGTGAAATTCCTCCCAATACTGCATTAATGGTACTTACAACTGGTGGCAAACGATACGAAATTTTTATTACCACCAACGATCAAAAAAATGCAAAAGTGGTAGTAGAATATCAACCACCAAGCAAAGAAGGTAAATAACAAAGCGTTTTGCAATATGAGCCAGCAACAAAAGCGGTGGATGTACACTGCATTCATCTTCATCACTATTATTTTAGGTGTAGGTAGCAGGCATGTGCAAGCATATTTACCAGCCATCTTAAAAACCAATGCAGGCGATATTTTAGCAGCTACTTGTATTTTTTGGGGTGTACGTTTTTGGGCTACACAAACGCCATTGCTTAAAGTTGCTTTGTACAGTTACCTCATAAGCATTGCCATAGAAACATTACAATTGTACCAAGCCCCTTGGTTTCAAAAAATAAGGCATACACCACCCATGGGCATACTTTTAGGCTATGGGTTTTTGTGGAGCGATTGGGTGTGTTATGCAGTAGGCGTATTACTTGCTTGGTTAATAGCTTGGTGGGTAGAAAAGAAAATGATGAAGCCAGCTACAAAACAAAAATGAAGCTTCGGTTGCGTCGCACATGTTTAGCTGTGGATGAAGATTGGGCTTTTATAGAAGCGTAGTTTTGGCTATGAAATTGTAAAATCGTAAGTTGTATTGCCGAAACTCGAAAGCAGTTGCGGATATTTTTTTAAACTACTGAAAACAAGGCTTTTAAAAAAATATACGAAAGTTTGAAAGGGTCAAAACTTTCGTATATTTTTGAGTTGTACGCAACCCTAAATTAAAATTCCGTTCCCCTTCAAGTAACAAGACATTCAATGCAAAATCCCTAACAACCCACCGCACATTGCAGCACATTTGCAAGGCACACAAAACCCCTCCCCAATAAGAAAAAAAAGAAAAACCGCCTGACGTCGGTTTCATTTTTCTTATATGTTATAACTATAGATTCTTTTTGAAAGTATAATTAATAAGGGAGAAAAACACTTTTTTATAAGTTTCTGAAATGGGTATTAAAATATTATTAATTTTAATACGGTCTTTTTTTATAGATTCAATTTTATCTATCGATACCATAAATGATTTGTGAACTCTACAAATAACTTGTGGTGCAATTTCCTTCTCAAAATCCTTGAATGTTTGGAGCGTCATTACTGGTGATGAACTTGTATGTATTTTGCGGTAGTCTCTCATTCCTTCGATATATAATATTTCACTAAAACTAATTTTAACAAATCGGTAATCTGTTTTTATAAACACAAAGTTTCTGTTTTCAACATGATTATTAATTGCCAATTTATTCTGTACTTTTTCCACAGCTTTATAGAAGCGTTCAAAGTTGTATGGTTTAAGTAGGTAGTCGATTACATTTAGTTCAAAACCCTTCAACGCATACTCATGGTAAGCGGTTATAATTATTACTTCTGCATTTGTGGTAGCGGCTTCAAGTAATTGTATACCAGAAATGTTGCCAATATTTATATCTAGAAAAATTAAATCTACATGATTTTCTTTTAAAAAAAGTAAAGCATCAATGGCATTTTCAGTGGTAAAAATTAAGTTCAAAAAGGGCAGCTTTGATACAAATTCTTTAAGGCGTTCTAAAGCCAGTGGCTCATCCTCAACAATTATGGAGTTAATTTTCATCGTAATATAATAATAGGGTTACTTTATAGGTTTCGTTTCTGTTTTCAATTTCAAGTTTGTGCATATGTGGATATTGTAATTGCAACCTTTTTTTAATCAATTCGTTACCCAATCCGCCATGCGGTGTTGTTTGAAATGCTTTTTGGTAGCTGTTTTCGCAAATAAAAGTAAGTTGTTGCTTTTCTACCTTAATAGTAACATTGATTGTAGTATTGTTTTTGATGTTCTCTGTGTATTTAAAAGCATTTTCTATGAAAGGGATTAAAAGCATTGGGGCTATTAGGATATTTGCAGCATAACCACTAAAAGTATAATGTAAATAACTAGTGTTGCTGGTTCTTATTTTTTGAAGTTCTATGTATTTTTCAATATAGTCTAACTCTTTTGAGAGGAGGATTTTATTTGTTTTTGTTTCATAAAGCATAAATCTCATTATATCAGAAAGCTTGTTTAAATAAACAGAAGCTTTCTCTGCATCTTTTACAATCAATATATCAATATTATTTATGGTATTGAATAAAAAATGTGGACTAATCTGGGATTTAACAAGACTTAGTTCCATCTCATAATTTTTTTGGGTTAGCTCCTCTTTAAATTTTATATCCCCATATGCAACAATAAAGCCTCTCAAGATTAACCCAATTATTCCATTAATAAAAATTAAGGCAAATAAAAAAATCACCTTTTCAATATGGTCACCTAATACAATATGGGTATCATTCTTTGCAACTACTAAAATTGATGGAAGAAGTACAATCACAACAGCAAAAAAAAGTGAAATAAGTATCCCAGAAATAGACAAGGCTACCATTTTCTTTTTGTGTAAATATTCTGAAAACAAAAAGAAGTAAAACAAATAGAAACTGATTACTGCTGGTAAAATAATGCGTAGCGTAGTTGAAGATAAAAAAAGAATATGAATCATGTTAGCAAAATGCAGATGTTTATTTCCGCTAGAAATGGCTAAAATAAACGACGAAACCAACAACAAGTAAAGTGTCCAATATCCAACATGCAACAGAACTATTATTTTATATTTCATAAACAAAAGATAAAATTAACCATTTTCTTTTTTAGTAAGATACAGCATATAGCTTGTTAGGGATGGTTTTGCAGAAGTATAAAGTCACTTTGCAGATTATATTCACCTAAATGCAGATTGCAGTTGCAAAAAGCATGAGTAGCATCTATTTTCATTCCTTAAAGAAAATAAAATGAAAATAAAAGTTAGATTTCCAATTGTACTGCTTTGCTTTTTGCAATTATGGGTTTTTACTTCACTTACTGCACAAGATTTAGGCGAATGGGTTTCCTATGCTCAAAATTTATCCGTTAAAAATTACCAAGGGTTACGCTTCCGCTATCAGGCAACGGTAAAAACAGTAATTGATGATGATAGTGCTTCGGCTAGGCTTTGGTTAAGAACTGATAACGGAAAAAGAATGGGCTTTTTCGATAACATGGAAAACCGTCCTATTCGAAATAAAAATTGGGAAAGCTATCAAATTGAAGGTAAAATAGATTCGGGAATGCTGCAAATAGCTTTTGGTGTTTATTGCTCGTACAATGGCAAATTTTATTTCGACAATTTTAAAATAGAAGTAGAAGTAAAAAAAGATAAATGGATAAATATTTTTTCTTCAAATTTTGAAAATAGGAACCACCAATTTAAAGAAGGGCTTTTATTTAGAGGTCAAGGCTTTAGTCAATATTTTACTGCTTCGGTTAAAAAAGAAAATGCAAAAAATATTTTTGCAGTTGAAGGTAAAGATGTTCCTAATTATGGTATAAATACAAAAACAGGAAAATACGCCGATATAAACGGCATCAAACTATATTACGAAATGTTTGGGCAAGGGCATCCATTAGTTGTTTTGCATGGCAATGGAGGCTCCATAAAAGATGCAACCCCTTTTTATTCTGTTTTAGCAAAAAAATATAAGGTAATAGCAATTGATAGCCGTTCACAAGGGAGGTCAGAAGACAATAGCACATCACTTACTTATGAACAAATGGCAGAAGATGTAAATAAACTTCTTAGTCTATTAAAAATGGATTCAGTTTTTATATGGGGGCATAGTGATGGTGCTATTACTGGATTAATATTAGCAAAGACACACCCTGAAAAAGTAAAAAGGCTTTTGGCTTTTGGTGCCAATATACAACCAGATACACTGGCAATTTTTCCATGGGCAATTGACTTTATCAAAAAAAGAGTCAACGATTCAATAGATGTTAAACTAAATATGCTCATGCTTAACCAACCCAATATTCCCTATGATGAATTATCCCAAATTAATACTCCAATTTTAGTAATGGCTGGCGACAGAGATATGATACGACCTGAGCATACGCTAAAACTATTTCAACATTTACCAAACGCACAGCTCTGTATTATACCAGGTGCTA
>JAYVRD010000263.1:0-4679 GCA_043776595.1 Chitinophagaceae bacterium
CGGCATAATAAGCAGTTGTTTGTTTTTCGTATTTGGCTTTTAGATCATCAAGTAATTTCTTTTCTTCCTCTGGCGTTACTTCTTTGCCCTTGGCTTTCATGGTAGCTACTTGTATTTGCAACATGGTTTTTGCAGCTTGTTCGCCACCCATAACAGCTATTTTGGCACTGGGCCAGGCATAAATAAATCGTGGGTCATAAGCTTTGCCACACATGGCATAATTACCTGCACCATAACTATTACCAATAATAATGGTTATTTTAGGTACAACAGAATTAGCCACTGCATTTACCAATTTTGCTCCATCTTTTATAATGCCACTATGTTCACTACGACTGCCCACCATAAAGCCAGTAACATCTTGTAAAAAAAGTAAAGGAATTTTCTTTTGGTTGCAGTTCATTATAAAACGTGCAGCTTTATCAGCACTATCGTTGTAAATAACGCCACCCAACTGCATTTCTCCTTTTTTATTTTTTATCACTAAACGTTGGTTAGCAACAATGCCTACCGCCCAACCATCAACTCTTGCATAGCCACAAACAATGGTTTTGCCATAGTCTTTTTTAAACTCATCAAACGAAGAAGAAGAGGCAGATTCCTCCTTTGATGTAATGGTATCAGCTTTATCTACTATCCTCTCAATGATATCCAATACATCGTAGGTTTTACTATTCCCTTCGGGGATGATGGCATAAATTTCCTTTGGGTCTTTTGCTGGGGCAATGGCTGGTATTCTATCAAAGCCTGCTTTGGGCTGCTCGCCCAGTTTGCTAAATATTTTTTTTATCTGGTCAAGACATTCCTGTTCTGTTTTAAACTTATAATCGGCTATGCCACTAATCTCTGTATGTGTTACAGCACCACCCAAAGTTTCATTGTCTATGTCTTCGCCTATGGCAGCTTTTACCAAATAACTGCCAGCCAAAAAAATGCTTCCATTACCTTCTACCATCAGCGTTTCATCGCTCATAATAGGTAGGTAAGCACCACCAGCCACACATGCACCCATTACAGCTGCAATTTGTGTAATACCCATCGCACTCATACGGGCATTGTTTCTAAAAATTCTACCAAAATGTTCTTTGTCCGGAAAAATTTCATCTTGCATAGGCAAAAAAACACCAGCACTATCTACCAAATAAATAATGGGTAGTTTATTTTCCATAGCAATTTCTTGCATCCGTAAATTCTTTTTACCAGTTATAGGAAACCAAGCACCAGCTTTCACTGTTTGATCGTTGGCTACAATTACACATTGCCTACCACTTACATAGCCAATGCCAGCCACTGTGCCACCACAAGGGCAGCCACCTTGCTCCTCATACATTTCGTAGCCAGCGAAGCCAGCAATCTCGGTAAACGTGGAGTTTTTATCCATCAAATAATCTATACGCTCACGTGGAGTAAGTTTATTTTTTTCATGTTGTTTGTCAATGGCTTTTTTGCCACCGCCCAGCTTTATTTTTTCAAACTGCATCTTCACATCACTCCATTTCATTTTCATCCAGTCTTCGTTGCGGTTGGCTTCTATGTTCATAGCTTACAGGTGTTAGTTTTTGCGAAGATAGGCTTTGGAGGAATTAGGTATTTGTAATTAGAAATTTTAGGTAGCAAGCATTTGTATTTCAATTGAACTTTAGTTGCGTCGCACATTTCATCTTTTGTATTTCAAAAACTCACAATTCATTTCATGAAATTAAATCCTTACTTCCGAAAATAATATTTCCTCCTCAAATATTTAAACACCTTATTACATTTGTACTGCTTGCACAACTATGTACCTTTTAGGTATTGTATCATCTATTTAAAAAAATCAATTCATGGCCTTACAGCAACTAACGGTTTTGCATGCAGTGCATCCAACCCAGTATCAACAGTTTACAACCGAGCAGTTAAGAGAATTTTTTCTTATCACCAATCTTCGCCAGCCCAATCAATTCAACCTAACCTACACCCATTACGATAGGTTAATTACGGGCACTGTTATACCAACCACACCACAAACTTTACCCACTTATGACAACCTTAAAAGCAATTACTTTTTAGAACGTAGAGAAATTGGTATCATAAACATTGGTGGTGCAGGCAGAGTAAAAGTTGATGGTAGAATTTACGACCTTGAAAAATACGACTGTGTATATGCAGGCAAAGGCAGCGAAGAAGTTATTTTTACTAGTGCCGATATTGCTAACCCAGCCATCTTCTATCTGCTATCCTCTCCAGCACATGCAGTACACGAAACCAAATTAATGAGAGGCAGCGAAGCATCGCCTACAACATTAGGCAGTGCAGCTACCAGCAACGAGCGTACCATATACAAATACATTCACCTAGATGGCATACAAAGCTGTCAACTAGTTATGGGTCTTACAAAGCTTGCTACAGGCAGCGTTTGGAATACCATGCCTAGCCATGTACACGATAGAAGAGTAGAAATTTATTATTACTTTGATTTAGCCGAAGACCAACGCATCATGCACTTTATGGGCGAACCGAATAGAACTAGAAATATTGTAATTGCCAATCACGAAGCAGTGGCTTCTCCTTCTTGGAGCATACATAGCGGTTGTGGTACAGCCAATTACAGTTTTATATGGGGCATGGCTGGCGAAAACAAAGACTACACCGATATGGAACCACAGCCAGCAGCATGTTTATTGTAGCGGTATGGTTGGTAGAAAAGAACATGAAGGAACTTTTATGTAGCCAGCACTAGTGCTACTATTAAGCTTCGGTTGCGTCGCACACTTGTACGTTTTTATCGCTACTGGGCAATGTGCAGCCTGCGGCATCAAAAAAATTGCGTTAAGAAATTTATGAAGTGAGGGGTTAAGCAGCAAAAATGATAACAGTTAGATAAAAGATGATGGCACAATCGCTGAGATAAGAACAATAGTTTGGCTTTAGCTTTTTCGCTGTAACCGAACGAATAAATTGTAGCAATTTTTCTGAAGCCTTGACTTTTTTTGTTGCTTTTTTGTGTCAAGACAAAAAAGTAAATACCAGTTAAAAAACCATAACCAACAAAACCATGCAAGCAAATTTTCGCCTAGATGGCAAAGTAATAATAGTAACAGGCGGCACAGGCATTTTAGGCAACGCCTTTATAGAAGCCATAGTAGAAGCAGGAGGCACAGTAGGGATTTTAGGGCGAAAAAAAGAAGTAGCGGAAGAACGTGCAGCTTTCATAAACGCCAATGGTGGCAAAGCCATTGCACTTGTAGCCGATGTGCTGGATGAAGCACAACTACAAATTTGTAAACAGCAAACCATAGATGCATTTGGCAAAATTGATGGCTTGGTAAACGCCGCAGGAGGCAATATGCCCGAAGGTGTTTTACAAAACGATCAAAGCGTTTTTGCCATGAATATTGATGGCATGAAAAAAACAATGGACATAAACCTTTGGGGCACTATCATACCCACACAGGTTTTTGGAGATGCCATAGCAGCTACTGGTAAAGGCAGCATTGTAAACATATCGTCTATGAACAGTAAACGAGCCATTACCAAAGTATTGGGCTACAATATGGGCAAGGCTGCTGTAGATTGCTACAACCAATGGTTTGCAGTAGAATTAGCCAACCGTTATGGAGATAAAATACGCATGAATGCCCTTGCACCAGGTTTTTTTCTTACGGAGCAAAACCGTTATTTGCTTACCAAAAAAGAAGGTGGCTATACCGAGCGTGGTGAATTGGTGATAAAGCAAACACCCTTCAAACGCTTTGGTAACCCCGATGAATTGAAAGGTGCATTGGTATGGCTATTAAGCGATGCTAGTAATTTTGTAACAGGCTCTATGATTTGTGTAGATGGTGGCTTTAGTATTTTTGGTGGAGTGTAAAATTGGATGATAATGATAGAAAATAAAAAAAGGTTTTGCAGTTTGCAAAACCTTTTTTGTTTAAGTTATTGATTGTATAAAAATTTGTAATACAGTTACTATGGTATCCATGCCTTCACCTTTGCTACTAGTAATTGTACCCAACTATTTTGATTACCACCACAATGAGTATTGCAACTATTATCTATTAAATAGCTACTAGCGTTTTTAACGGTTGTATTGTTAATGGCATTTATTAAATCGCCTCCTTGAAAATTATATTGTCCATCACTCTCAAAGCCTTTTCCATTACCATTGTTACAAGCTAAATTGTAAATAGGAATTTTAAAATTACCTGCTTGCCAAGTGCCTGTAGCACCACAAGTAGCTAAAACACCTTTGGCACCACTTAATATATTACTAGTTCCGTTGGCACTAAGTAATGCATAACTGCCATAAGATAGACCTCCAAAAATAAGATTACTGCGTGTAGTACCATACTTATTTATAATACCAGAGGCTGCATTGTCTAAATCGGTAGCTAGCATTTCACAATTGCTTTGCCAATTACTATAGTTCGCTGCAAGTGCTGGCTGTGGTCTGTATGCTACAATGGCTGCTATATAACCTTGTGTTGCAAGTTGCTTAGCCAAATCATTTAAAAAAGCCCCATTCACATCTCCTAAACTTACATTTTGTTCATTATTTCCTTCTGCTAATACTATTAAACCTTTTCTGTTGGTACTATTAGCAGGCTCTTGTGGTTTGGCGACCAAAGCCTATTTGCCATATGGCGGTGAATCCGCCTTTGCAATTTTTTACATGGTCGCATGGGCACTTGCCATGTTCC
>JAYVRD010000264.1:0-18272 GCA_043776595.1 Chitinophagaceae bacterium
AGTGTTTGCTGCCGCAAAATTTATATTACAATATACTACAAGAACCCTTGTTTTGGGTAAGTGTAGGCTTTCTATTCTTTTTTGTAGGCATGAGTGTAGTGGTTTCATTTTATTCTACCATCGTCAATTTAAAATTAGAAATAAGCGGAAAAAGATTATATTTTATAATCAACCAAATTCTCAATGTTATTTTGTATAGTTGCTTATCAATCGCTTTTTGGGTATGCAAACCAGCAGTAAAGAAATAATCATTGGAATTTTTTCCGCCACCATTTTATTGGTCGTTATTGTTGGGTTTATCTTATTTCTCATTGTCTATTTTCGTAAAAGACAGAAAAATTTTATTAGAGAAAAAGAAGAAATGAAAAAGCAGTTTGAAAAAACGCATCTTACCTCTATGCTCGAAGTACAAGAGCAAACTTTTAAAAACATTAGCTTAGAAATTCATGATAATATTGGGCAAGTTTTAAGCTTAGCCAAACTAAGCATAGGTACAGCTGTGGCTACTGATTTTGAAGAAAAGGCAGTTCTTGCCAAAGATTTAATAACCAAAGCCATTAGCGATTTGAGAGATATGAGCAAAAGTCTAAACACCAATCAAATTGCAAACGAAGGGTTATCCATGGCTATTGCTAGAGAGCTACAAATGCTTGAAAAAACTGGTAAATATAAAACTGAGTTAATAGGCGATGATGAGATAAATGTGCCAGCTAAAAATATTGTCATCATTTTTAGAATAATTCAAGAGGCATTCAATAACATTATTAAACATGCTGTAGCCACGGCAATAGTGGTTGAATTAAAAGATACAGCTACAAACGCTACTATTAAAATTAATGATAATGGAAAAGGGTTTGATGTTGACTTAGCAACCAAAACAAATATGGGACTTGGGCTAAAAACAATGATTGAACGTAGTAAATTTATTAATGGAACTACTTTTATTTCGAGTTCTATAGGCAGCGGAACAACGATAACTATTAACATAGATAAAAAAGAAAATGATTAAAATAATTTTGGTAGACGATCATGTTTTATTGAGAACAGGATTGGCTTCTTTAATAAATTCTTTTGGAGAGTTTAATGTAATAGGCCAAGCAGACAATGGAAAAGAATTTTTACAACTAATAGCAGATGGTTTGATGCCAGATATTATACTCTTAGATATTTCTATGCCTATAATGGATGGCTTTGAAACTGCTAAATGGATCAAAATCAATTTCCCTCAAATAAAGATATTGGTATTGAGTATGCTTGATAATGAGCTGCCTGTTATTCGGATGATAAAATTAGGAGCAAAGGGTTATTTATTAAAAGATAGCGAACCCGCAGAGCTGAAAGCAGCTTTATTATCTATAGTGCATAAAGGATATTTTGCAAATGAACTAGTTACTAGCAAATTGATTAACACTTTTGAAAATTATGACGCCGAAGAAAATCACTTTAATAATACTATAGCCCAGCTTAATGAAAAAGAAACTGCTATACTTAAATTGTTTGCTACAGATTTAACCACCAAAGAAATTGCTCTTGAAATGGAAACTAGTGCACGTACTATAGAGCATTATAGAGATATGTTATGCGGTAAATTTAAAGTTAGAGGAAGAATTGGACTGGTAGTGTTTGCCGTTAAACATCAAATATTAGATTGGTAAAATAAAAACAGCAACTAGAAAGCTGCCGTTTATGAAGATAAACATATAACCCCCAATTCGTATCATCAATTAGTTTCCACCCCCATGGAATTGACGATTTTTAGTGGAGGGTGTAAAAATGCAAGAATACCAAGTATAAAACAATGTGGTTATTCCCAAAAAGTTTGTTTTTTTTACTAAGCACATAAAAAAAGCACTGATATTCAGTGCTTTTTTCGTCTAAAATATTTTACTATGCTACAATTTCCCACACTTCTCTACCGCGTAAAAGCTTATCCAAGTTCCCTTTGCCTTTAGTAGCTATCGTTTCTTCAATTTGCATAGCCATCACATCTTCATAGCAAGGTCTATCGGTTTCATAAAATACACCAAAAGGTCGTGGAAAATGTCCTTCAATCCTTGGGTCATCAAACATTCTGATAAGTATTTGGGCTTTGTAAAAATCCTTCTCGTCGTGTATCCATAAATCATCGGTGCTTGCACCTTCTGCTATATCAACTATTATAGGTTTTAAACCATCTAACTTAATGCCCTTGTTTTGTGAAGCACCAAAAATTAATGGTTTGCCTTGTTCTAAAAACAATACGTTATCTGCCTTAGTGGTTTTTTCTGTAAATATTTCAAAAGCCCCATCGTTAAATATGTTACAGTTTTGATAGATTTCTAAAAAAGAAGCACCTCTATGTTGGTGGCTACGGGTAAGCATAAACTGTAAATGTTTCGGGTCTCTGTCCATACTTCTTCCTATAAAAGTAGCATCGGCACCCATAGCTAATGCTGCTGGGTTAAATGGGTGATCAATACTTCCAAAAGGTGTACTCTTTGTTATTTTATTGGGTTCTGATGTGGGTGAATATTGCCCTTTTGTTAAGCCATAAATTTGATTATTAAACACCAATAAATTTACATCAAAATTTCTGCGAAGCATGTGTATGGTATGATTTCCACCAATACTCATACTATCCCCATCACCACTTACAATCCAAACACTAAGCTCTGGTCGGCTGGCTTTAAGCCCACTAGCAATAGCTGTAGCACGCCCATGTATGCTGTGCATACCAAATGTATTCATGTAATATGGAAAACGAGAAGAGCAACCAATACCGCTAATAAAAACTATGTTTTCTTTGGCTATACCTAGTGATGGCATTACTTTTTGTACTTGTGCAAGTATCGAGTAATCTCCACAACCTGGGCACCAGCGTACCTCTTGGTCGGTAGAAAAATCTTTAGCTGTTAATACTGGGGCTGCTGTAGCTGTGCTCATGGCAATCTATTTAATACGTAAATGTAATAACCTAAATAACAACACGATGAAACAAATTTTGTTTTTAACGTAATCGTTCCGAAATTATTGGTTGTTACCTTTTGTCAATTCTTCCCAATACTCTGCAGCCCTGCGTGTATGGGGTATTACAATAGTACCACCAACAATATTAGCTACTGCAAAAATTTCGTACAACTGCTCGGTGGTTACACCTTGCTCAAAGCTTTTACCCAAGTGATATTTGATGCAATCATCGCAACGCAATACCATACTAGCTACTAATCCCAACATTTCTTTGGTTTTAGCATCTACTGCACCTGCTTCGTAGGTATTGGTGTCTAAATTCCATAAACGTTTCATCACTAAGTTGTTTTTACTTAGAATTACTTCGTTCATTTTTTCACGATAGTCGTTAAATTCTTTTACTAAAACACTCATAAGTTATATTTTTTGGTAAAGGTAATGGCTTGTGGTTTTGGGTGTTTGTGAATGATGGAATTGCTGAGCAGGGTACAAAAAGTACAAGAGTGCGACGCAACCACAGCTAAATTTATATTCAGAAGCTGGCTACATAAAAATTATCTACAAAACCTACCAATGCTTACATTTGTGTTATGGACTTTACAAACAGTAGTATGGAATACAATACTAATAGAAACCACTTAGAGATGAAGGAATATGGCAGACATATTCAAAAAATGGTGGAGTATGCACTGAGCTTAGAAGATAGAGAGAAACGCAATCAACAAGCCAAAGCTATTATTGAACTCATGGGTTTTTTAAATCCACACCTGCGTAATGTGGAAGATTTTCGCCACATACTTTGGGATCATTTATTTGTAATAAGCGATTTTAAATTAGATGTGGATAGCCCTTATCCAATACCAGCTAAAGAAACGTACAAAGATGTTATTCCACCTTTAAAGTACCCAAGGCGTTACCCTAAGTATGCACACTTAGGCAAAAATTTAGAAGTGGTAATTGATAAGGCTATGAAAGAAGAAGATGCCGAAAAGAAAGCAGGCTTTGCACATGCTATTGCCTACTATATGAAGCTGGCTTATAGCAACTGGCATAAAGAATTGGTACATGATGATGCAATAAGAAGTGAGCTAGATAGCCTTACTGGTGGTGAGTTAGAGTTTAGTAACACACCATTTATAAAACATCGTAATCAAAATTTTGAAAGCGATGATTACCCACGTGGAGGCAGCAATCAACGTAGGCAAAATTTTGGAGGGCGTGATAACCGCATGGGTGGTAGAGATAATAGAACCCAAGGTGGACAAAGAGATAACCGTATGGCTGGTGGCAATAATAGAAACAATAACCAACAAGGTGGACAAAGAGACAACCGTATGGGGAATAACAACAATAGAAACCAAGGTGGACAACAGCAAGGTGGACAAAGAGACAACAACGGCGGCAGAAACTTTAAAAAGCGGTATTAAAAATATATTGTCGTTTTACAAACAAATTGCCCTGCCTTTGGCGGGGCTTTTTTATTTTCGTACAAGAAAAAGGCAAATTTGGTAACCAGCATATTAGTGCTATTTAGCTGCGGTTGCGTCGCACGTGTTAAGCTATACATAAGTATTAAGCTACACTTAAGCGTATGATTATAAAACCTACCAACACATTTATATGAGTTCATTTGAAGTAATAGGAGGAAACAAATTAACAGGAGAAATAATACCACAAGGTGCCAAAAACGAAGCCTTACAAATTTTAAGTGCTGTTTTATTAACCGATGAAGCAGTAACTGTTTCAAACATACCCGATATACTAGATGTAAATTTATTAATAGAACTGCTAGAAGATATTGGTGTAAAAATAGAACGCACCACCAGAAATACCTGCACATTTATAGCCAACGCTATAGATGCAGATTACTTAGCTAGCGAAGCCTTTAGAAAAAAAGGAGGACGACTAAGAGGTAGTGTAATGCTTGCTGGCCCTATGTTAGCAAGGTTTAAAAAAGCCTTTATACCCAAACCCGGTGGCGATAAAATTGGTAGAAGAAGATTAGACACCCATATTATTGGCTTTGAAAAATTGGGTGCTAAGTTTGAATATGATGACGATTTGGGTTGCTTTCAACTATCCTCGCCTAAGCTACAAGGCTGCTATATGTTGCTAGATGAACCCAGTGTTACTGGTACAGCAAACATAGTAATGGCTGCCGTTTTAGCCGAAGGCATTACTACTATTTACAATGCAGCCTGCGAGCCCTACCTACAACAACTTTGCAATATGCTAAACCGCATGGGTGCAAAAATTACTGGTGTAGGAAGTAACTTATTAACCATTGAAGGCGTAACCAAACTAAGTGGTACAAGCCATACCATGCTACCCGATATGATTGAAGTGGGAAGCTTTATTGGTTTGGCTGCCATGACACAAAGCAGCATTACTATAAAAAATGCTGGCGTACAACATTTGGGTGTAATACCAGATAAGTTTAAACAACTAGGGATTGCATTAGACATTATTGGCGATGATATTATAGTACCAGCACAAGATATTTATGAAGTACAAAAATATTTAGATGGTGGTGTGCTAACTATGTACGATCATCCTTGGCCAGGATTAACACCAGACTTGCTAAGCATACTTTTAGTAACAGCTATACAAGCAAGAGGCAGTGTACTGATACACCAAAAAATGTTTGAAAGCCGTTTGTTTTTTACTGATAAACTAATAGACATGGGGGCACAAATTATTTTGTGCGATCCACACCGTGCTGTAGTAATTGGTTTAGAACGAGAGCAACAACTACGTGGCATAACCATGAGTAGCCCAGATATTAGAGCTGGACAAGCATTGCTAATTGCAGCCCTATCTGCCGAAGGCAAAAGTACCATACAAAATATTGAACAAATAGATAGAGGCTACCAATACATTGATGAACGATTGAGAAACTTAGGTGCTGAGATTAAAAGGGTTGGGTAGTAGTTTACATCAACCAAGTTATATCTTCATCTACAGCAATTTCTTTTCTAACAATTTGGGTTGCTGTTTCATCTTTGGTTAGCAAAATAGCTGGGCAAATACCAATCAATTTTAAAACACTATTTTGGTAATGCAATGCTGTACCTTCTGGTAGGCACATAATGGGTATGCCTGCGTTCTCCATTAAAAATTCTGTTAGGCGATCGTCTCTTGTTTCGCCATTAAAACCTTCTGGTTTTACATTGTAATAGTGTGGGTTTATTTGAAAGGGAAACAAGCCCAATGCATTAAAACTTTTAGGTTCTACAATAGGCATATCGTTGGTGGTACATATAGTAGGGCCTGTAATATTGCTGCCAGCACTCCAGCCAATATAGGGTGTGCCATTGCTTACCTTATCTCTAATAACATCTAGTATTTGTGCATTATAAATTTGGTTGAGTAGTTTAAATGTATTGCCACCACCAACCATTATTACATCAGCTTTTTTAATAGCTTTCGGTGCTGTATTATCGGGCAATACTATTTCTATATTGTAGCTTGAGGCAGCCAAAGCATTTTGTACGTTACTTAAATATTCTTTGTGACTTATAGTTACACCAGCAAAAGGTATAAAGGCAATAGTTAAAGGTGTATCACCTAAAAAGTTTTTAATAATGGGTGCTGCTGTTTCTAAGTAAGCACTATTGCCAACCCTAGAACTACTGAATGCAAGGATATTAGGTGATGACATATTTTTAATTGAATGATGATGAACAAATTTAGGTGATGGCTTACGCTTCGATAGGAGCTAAATAGAAATCCATTGTTTAAAATGTGCGACGCAACCGCAGCCAAATATTAGTTCCAAAAGCGGGTTACCAAAAAATGTATTTAAAAAAACTAGACACTCAATAAATCCAAATCATCGGTTAAGGTAATGGCTACTTTTTTGCCCATCTTTTTTTCTATGACAGAAAAATGATGTTGCTCTTCTTCGCATACTAACGATATAGCAGTGCCTGCATTACTGGCACGTCCTGTACGCCCAATACGATGGATATAATCTTTGGGAGAACGTGGCAACTCGTAATTAATTACAAAGGGCAAAAACTGAATGTCTATACCACGAGAAGCCAAATCGGTAGCTACCAACACTTTTAGTTTGTTGGTTTTAAAATTTTGTAGGGCATCGGTTCTTGCACCTTGGCTTTTTTTGCTGTGCATAGCTGCGGCTTGTATGCCATGCTTTTTTAGTTTTTCTACCACCGCATCTGCCCTATGAATAGAGGAACAAAATACCAACACCTGCTCCATATTGTGCTGCTTTATTAAGTACCTAAGCAATGGACCTTTTCTTTCTTCGGTTACGTAATAGCAGGCTTGGGTTATTAAATCTAGGTTTTGTTTTTCTGGCTCTACAGTAATTTTTATGGGATTGTGTAGTAGTATTTCGGTAATGGTATTTATCTCCTTGCCTAGCGTGGCAGAGAACAATAAGTTTTGCCTTTTAGTAGGCAATAGTTTTAAAATATTGTCCATTTCGGCTTTAAAACCAAGGTTTAGCATTTTGTCTGCTTCGTCTAAAACCAATATATCTATAGCAGATAAGTTGAGGGCATTGGCATCTACTAAATCTAGCAAACGCCCTGGTGTGGCTATTAAAATTTCTACGCCTTGTAGGTGTATCATTTGTGTGTTGATGGATACACCACCAAACACACTCATTACTTTTACCTTACGGAACATTACATCTGCAAAATCGGTAAAAACGCTACCTACTTGTACTGCCAACTCTCTTGTGGGTACAAGTATTAATGCTTTTATAAAACGGTTGGGGGCTACCGGTTTTGTTTGAAACTGCTGTAAAATGGGTAGCACAAAACTGGCAGTTTTACCAGAGCCTGTTGGTGCTATGCCCAATACATCTTGCCCTTTTAGTATGGCAGGTATGGCTTGGGTTTGTATGGGGTAAGCTTCGGCATAGCCCTTATTGGTAAGATCTCTTATTAACGCTGCATATAAACCTAAGTTGGAAAATGACATAATGAACTGGAATGATTGTAGGCAAACATAAGTTTATGCTTGCAAACAAGTGGATAGTTTTAAAGTATGGTTTACCCAACCAATTTCCTTTTTATGGGGACAAGCTTTGGGAACAAATATGAAGCTGCGGTGGCGTCGCACATTTCAACAGTTGGAAATTTATTGAGCACAGATGCTTTTATAATTTTTAAATTGGTTTATGATTCAAACTTTTTCATCAATACCGCATCAACTTTTCTACATACGCACTTAACCTGCTTTTTGCTAAATAATTTTTCTCTAATTCTATATTAAAAGGTATGGGCGTTTCCAAACTTCCACAACGAACAATTGGTGCATCTAACAGTTCAAAACAATGCTCACTAATCCATGCACTAATTTCTCCACCAATGCCACTTATTACTGTGTCTTCGTGTAGTAGTAATACTTTACCAGTTTGGGCTACCGCAGCTTTTATAGCTGTATAATCTAGTGGTAGTAAGGTTCTTAAATCAATAATATGTAGCGATGTTTCTGGGTGTTGTGTTTGATACTCCAACGCCCAATGCACGCCTGCACCATAGGTAATAATGGTTATATCTGTACCCTGCTGCACCACATTTGCTTTACCTATTTCTACTTCATAATAATTATTGGGTACTACACCTGTAATGCTACGATACAAGGCTTTGTGTTCAAAATATAGCACTGGGTTGGGGTCGTTAATAGCTGCTATCAATAAACCTTTTGCATCGTATGGTGTACTTGGATACACTACTTTTAAACCTGGTACTTTAGTAAACCAAGCCTCATTGGTTTGGCTATGAAAAGGCCCAGCACCTACACCACCACCACAAGGCATTCTTATCACCACATCGGCATTTTGCCCCCAGCGATAATGTATTTTGGCAAGGTTATTTACTATTTGGTTAAAGCCTACGGTGGCAAAATCACTAAACTGCATTTCCATCATACTCTTAAAACCTTCGAGGCTTAAACCTAAGGCTGTACCAACAATAGCACTTTCGCACAAGGGTGTATTGCGTACCCTTTCTTTACCAAATTCTGTTACAAAGCCATCAGTTATTTTAAAAGCACCACCATATTCTGCAATGTCTTGCCCCATTAAAATAAGATTGCTGTGCTGCTGCATACTTTGTTGCAAGCCCTGTTTTAAGGCATCTATAAATCTTATTTCAGTTGATGCTTGATGACTGGTTGGTTGTTGGTTGTTGGTTGTTGTTGGTTCAGTACTTTCAGGCTGTTTACTATCAACTGTCAACTGCCAACTGTCAATTTTTTCGGCATACACATCTTTCAACTCCTCTTCGGTATTGGCTATTATGGCTTCTGCATTGTAAGCTTCTGCCAAATCAATTTCTATATAGTCTTTTATTTCGCTACGAATGATATCTATAATATCTGTGGTTACTACATTTTCTTGCAGCAAATAGTTTTCGAAGTTTTTAATAGGATCTTTCTTACTCCATTCTTCAAATAGTTGTGGTGGTACATATTTTACGCCACTAGCTTCTTCATGGCCACGCATTCTAAACGTCATGCACTCTATTAGGTAAGGCTTTTGTTCTTTTATACAATAGTCTCTTACTCCTTTTATGGTATCGTACACACTCAAAATATTGTTGCCATCTATTTGTATGCCATCTATACCATAACCTTTGGCTTTACTTACCAAACTTTCGCAACGGTACTGTTCATTTACAGGAGTGCTTAAGCCATAGCCATTGTTTTCTATAATAAAAATTACTGGCAAATCCCATACTGCAGCTACGTTTAGTGCTTCATGAAAATCGCCTTCGCTAGTGCCACCATCGCCAGTAAAAGCAAGTGATACTTTATTTTCTTTACGCAGTTTATATGCCAAAGCCACGCCATCGGCAATAGCCAATTGTGGACCAAGGTGAGAAATCATTCCACATATATGATGCTCCTTACTACCAAAATGAAAACTTCTTTCACGCCCCTTACTGTAGCCTTCTTTATTGCCCTGCCATTGCATAAATAATTTGCTCAAAGGCATTTGCCTAGTTGTAAATACACCTAAGTTTCTATGCAAAGGCATAATCCATTCATCTTTATTTACAGCCAAAGTAGCACCTACGCTTATCGCTTCTTGCCCAATACCACTAAACCATTTGCTTATTTTTCCTTGGCGTAATAGCAGCAACATTTTTTCCTCAATCATACGGGGTACAAGCAAGGCTTTGTACATAGACCGTAAATCTTGATTGGTTAAATTTTTTCTATCGAACAGCATAAGCAAGTATTATGGCAGCTAAGATAAACGATGAAGCGTAGCCAGTAAATTTTCTTTGTCCAAACAAATTTATTGGGGCTTGTTTACCAGCAGCAGAATAAGAATTGAGCTTCGGTTGCGTCGCACATGTTTGGCTGTTGAAAAAAAGGAAGCTTTTCTTACCATTAGCATTAATGCTTGTGAAGACACAAACATAGACAACGCTCAAATTTGTGTCCTCAAAAATTTAAAAAATAAATGGTCTTGCTACATGTACATCCATAGCTAAACATGTGCGACGCAACCGAAGTTTAATAGCACTACAAAAGCTGGCTACAAAAAATATCCTTATACCTAATTTTTTACATCTATTTGTTTGCCCACCAAAAAAATAAACGGTGCTGCTCGTATGCCAACTATGCCAACCAATTTATTAACCATTTTTGAAAAATGCGATTTTATATTGCCATCGTACTGATTATAGAAACCATTATGTACTGCTACTGCAAAACCATATTTAGCATACAGCGTTTGGTATTCTTCAATGGTTAGTAGGCGTTCTGTAAAGCTACCACTTGTGGGGTCGCAAGTGTTGGTAGGGTGCATTATGGTTTGGGGTAAGGTATTATTTACTTTAAATTGCTCTACTACTTTATAAATATCTTGTTCGTTCAATGCACGTGTGGCTGTTGCTAATTGCTTCACAATATCATCTTCTAACTCAGGAAATTTTGTGGCAATTAGTTTGGCTCTTATTTCTCTAAATGGCAAACCAGCATATGGACTATTGCTATGTAGTGCATTGCTGCTTTTGTGTTCATCTTGCCATTGCAGCTTTTGTAGTTTTTTGTTTTGCATTGGATTTTCTACCACCGACGCAGTGGTAAAAACAGTAACCATTGATGGGTTTAATTGCTTTAATGTACCAAAAAGATTATCTAAGCTGTACACATGTTCTATAACATCGGTACCAATTACAACATCTAATTTTTTAGCAGCAAAATGTTGGGGCAACATATTTTCGCTACCTATTAGCCAGCCATCTAAAGCTATATTTAATTGCTTGGATAGTTGCTGGGCTGCCAATACAAATTCAGGATTCACATCGGCAGCGTGTACTTCTTTTACACCACAGTATTTTGCAAATAATCCTAGCAACCCATTGCCACAACCAAAATCTAGTAATATGGTTTCTTCTTTTGTTTTATTGGATGTTGCAAATGCTTTATCAAGTGCAGCAGCATACAGGTGTAGGTAATGATTTTTGTGTTGCAGTAGTTCTTGCAAGTAAGAATAAGTATAGCTGCTACTAGCTGTAGCATTACCATTTGCCCTAGCAAGTAATTGTATAAACGTAGGAATGTATTGGCGAAATGAAACCATACTTATCTTTTTTCAAATAACCACCACAGTTTTTTGCGTGGCTTAATGGTGTAGTTGGTTTTTATGTAGGTAGTTATATGGTTCATGGCTTCATTAATATCATCGGTTAGTAAAACCAATTTCATATCTTCTGTTGAAATTGTTTTTTCATCAGCCATAAATTGTATGTAATCTAGTAATGGCTGAAAATATTTTTTACCATACAACACAACTGGAAAGTTGTTGATGGTTTTTGTTTGAATAAGTGTAAGCGTTTCAAAAAATTCATCCATAGTACCAAAGCCACCTGGCATAATAATAAAGGCATAAGAATATTTTAGCAGTAATACTTTGCGTGTAAAAAAATGGTCGAAGGTTACTGACTTAGTAACATAAGGATTTATCTTTTGCTCAAAAGGTAGTTTGATATTGCACCCAATGGATATACCACCATTTTCAAAAGCCCCACGGTTAGCAGCTTCCATAATACCTGGCCCACCACCTGTCATAGTAGCAAACCCTAAGTTGGCAATTTCTTTACCAAAAGCTTGGGCTGCTAGGTAGTATTCGTGCTGCTCGTTAAACCTTGCACTACCAAATACGGTAATACATGGTCCTACAAAATGCAGAGTTCGAAAGCCATTGATAAATTGCTTAAACACTTTCCAAGCAAAACCCAGCTCGTACATACGTGGCTTAGGACCATCTAAATACACTTGCTCTTTTGCAGGAATAATTCTTTTTGTTTCTTCCATAATGCAACTTGTAAAAGTTGTAAAGTAACAAGTTTTTAATGTTGGTTGGTTATGAATTATATATAACCAAAAAGCTACCTTTTGGGGTAGCTTTTATGTAGTAAATCTATATCCTTCTTAAAAAATATTAAACGACTGTTTTATAAACCTCAAATCGAGGCGTGCCTGCAATATCGCTTAGCAAAGGCAAATGAACAGAAACCTTAGTGCCTTCGCCTTCGTTAGAAATTATTTTTATTTCGCCTTGGTTGTAATCGGCCAAACGCTTTACTATGTACAAGCCTACTCCTAAACCTTGTTGCTCAAACTTGCGGCGATTGAATTGTTTAAACGGTGCTATTTCATCTAAACTTTCAATATAAAATCCACGTCCGCTATCTTCTACATCTATCACATATTCATCGTCTACCTTACGCCCAGTAATTTTTACCTTAAAGCCCGACTTTGAAAATTTGAGTGCATTATCTGTTAGTTCTAAAATAATACGCATCAAGTACTCGGCATTTATTCTTATTTCGGCTTGCTCAAGATCTATCTCTAAATCGTCTACTCTATTGTAAATTTCTTTAGCCATAGTAATGACTTCGGTTTTTACTTTGGCTTGCCAATTGCCTTGGGCTTTGCCTTGGGTAAACATGGAAATAAGTTCTGTATAAACTTCGGCACGTTTTATTTCTTCAAACAGCATGAGGTTGGCCAATGAATGATTTAAACGCAAACCCGATTTTAAGATAGAGAACAACAAATCTTGCATCTGCTTTTCGCTAAAAGAATCTCTGGCGTTTATTAATAAATTTAAGCCACCTAAAATGCCGTGTAATGGTGTATTAAATTCGTGATAATAAGTGGCAAAAACAGTTGTATCTAATTCGTGTTTTACTTTGGCATATTCGCCTACAATTTTTTCTTGACGCTTAAGTCTTGTTTCGATGGTTCTCACTAAGTCTTTAGCGGTAAATGGCTTGGTTATGTAATCATCAGCCCCTAGCTCCATACCATGTCTTATATCTGTTTTATCAATTTTTGCCGTTAAAAAAATAAAGGGTGTGTTTTGAATCATAGCTGTTTTGCGAACATATTCTAGCACTTTAAAACCATCCATTTTAGGCATCATTACATCGCACAAAATAAGGTGTGGTCTAAAGTCAATTGCTTCTAATACGCCTTGTTTACCATTGGGTGCGGTACGTATCAAATAGTTTTTGGCTTCAAGCAGCTCTTGAATGTTTTCACGAATGTTTTGTTCGTCTTCAATTACTAAAATTCTTATTTGTTGTTCCATGGGTAAAGTTTAATTTACAGGTAGTATAACGCAAAAGGTAGTGCCTTTATTTAATTGACTCATTACTAATATTTCCCCACGATGTTTATTAATAAATTCGTTTACAATAGATAGTCCCAAACCTGTTCCTTCAATTTCGCTGGTATTACCTGCCCTATAAAAGGCATGAAAAAGGTTTCCTAAATCTTCTTGAGGAATACCAATGCCGTAATCAGTTACCGAAATTTGTACTTTATCGGGCTTAAATTCTACTTCTATTTCAATATTTCCTTTGGTGGAGTATTTGTAGGCGTTACTAATGATATTTTCGATTGAGTGGTCTATCAATTTACTATCAAATAATATTTTAACAGGCTTACCAATTATTTTTAGCAGCACTTTTCTATCATCGGGGTAGCGGTTATTGTATTTCTCAATGATTTCTTCAATTAATGCCACTAAGTCTCCTTTCTCTGGGTGGAATGGAGTACGCTCGGCATCAGACCTTCCTAATAGCAAAACATCATTCATTAAATCTTGCAGACGTACAATTTCTGATTGTATTTTAGTGAATTGCTTACGAAACTGCTTTTGTTTAGCTTCATTTAAATTGTCCACATACATATCCATTATATCTACACCAGATTGTATTACTGTTAGTGGTGTACGAAATTGGTGTGAGGCCATTGATACAAACCTAGCCCTCAACTCATTCAGGTCTTTTTCCTTTACCAATGCTTGTTCTAAATCTTTCATTAGTTGTTCTCGTTCACTTACATCTCTGGTAGAGCAAACAATGGAAGTGGTTTGTCCTCTTGCATCGGCAATGGGTTTTGCATGTGTCTCTACCCAACAGTAATTTCCATTGGCTACTTTTAAACGATAACGAACAATAGCTTCTTGTTTATCAAAAACTGCTTTTTCTAAAAGGTCTTCTATGTATTTTGTAACATCATCTGGGTGTACCAATTCAAAACTACCTTTACCTATTAAATCTTCTGGTTTGTAACCCAGCACTGTTTTAGAGGATGGCGATGCATAGGTAAAATATCCATCTGTATCGTGTATAGAAATAAAGTCACTAATATTTTCTGATATAAAACGAAATCTTCGTTCGTTTTCAATCATGGCTCTTTCTGCTGTTTCAATGGTTGTATAATCTGTTATTACAATAAATACTTTATCTGCTTTCCCATCTGCATCAGTAGAAACCGTCATTTTTTCCAGCAGCATTTTTGTTTCACCTACTGGCGTAGTAATCCTATAAAAAAACTCTCCTTTTGTTTTTTGGGTAATGATGTTTTCAATTTGTTTTATGGTAGATGGAGCATCTTCTATATGTATAATATCTTTCCACACTAAGCCTTGCTCCATAAAAATATTTTTGTGGCTACCAAAAAAACCTTCCACATTATCGCTTACAAATTCATACACATTATCTTTTAAACTGTAAATGGCATATACATCATCAATATTGTTCATTAAAACCGATAATTGCTCGCTAATGCGATTTATGTTTTCTTCATATTCTAATCGTTCTCTAATATCTCTCAATACACAAAGCAGATATCGCCTTCCCTTAAAATTAAATAAGGAGGTAGAAAATTCAAAAGGAATGATATCCGTATTTTCTTTGTTTGGAAACGATATAATTTGGCTTCGTATTTCGGTGCTACTTTCACTAGCGTGTTTTAATAACTCATAAAAACGTCTTCTTTTGTCTAAAGTCCATTGTGTATAATATTGACCAATCCATTCTTTGGGTGTATAGCCCAAAATATTAATTGCTTCATTTACATTTTGAATTTGCCCACTAATTAAATCTATGGTAAGTATAATTTCTTTACTGCTATTTAATATAGTATTAAGCCTATCGTTGCTTTCTTGCAACACTAATTCTTCTGAATATTTATTTTGAATATTTTCCAAAGAACCAAAAACACCTATCACTCTTCCTATAGGGTCTTTAATAGTTTTGGCTAATATTTTTACCCATGTTTGTCCGCCATTTTTGTGCTTCATTAGTACCTGCTCTTGCAGCATATCTATTGTGCCTATCATTAGCTTTTCAAAGTTTACTTTTTGCTTTGGTATTTCTTTGTCGGCTACATAAATGGTAAATGATTTGCCGATAGATTCTACTTTGTCGTAGCCAGTAATATTCTTCCAAGCATCACTTAAAAAACTCCAGCAACCCTCAGTATCTATCGTAAAAATTACTTGCGATAAATTCTGCACTAAAAATTCATATTGCTTTTTATGTTTTTCTAGTTCAAAAGCTACCTTTCTTGTTTCTGTAATATCTACTGTGCTGCCAATTAAAATGGCAGGCTCGTTATCTAAATCTTTAATAATAGTTCGCCTTACTTGTATCCATAAATACTCCTCTCCATCGGCTGATAACATTCTGTATATTTCTTCATCAGATGATTTGTGCGGTTGTAGCAAAAAATAATCAAAGTTTTCTTTTACTCTTTGTATATCCTCGGGGTGTACACGTGCAAACCAATCGTCTTTATTAAAATCAAATTCACTTTTATTCGATGTCAATAGTTTGGCATTAGAACCAATTAATTTTCCTTTATTGTTACGTAAATCAATTTCCCACATTAACTCGTTTAGTAATGATAATGTAGTTTCATATACTTCTGCTTGTTGGTATAAAAGTCCTTTTAGTTTTCTCGATTCAATATCTACACCAATGGCTGCTACTAATGATTGCAACATTTCTACTTGCACAGCCTCCCATTTTTTTATTTCGTGTTTTGTACCCAAACCAATAAATCCCCAAAATTCTCCAGCCGAAATAATAGGCACTAACAACCAAGACTGCAATTCAGTTAATACCATCATTTGCTGCAAGGCAGCAGAATTATCACCTTCTATTGAAATAGAATAGGGCTTGCCAGAATGTTGAAATTTAGCAAACTCTGGAAAAAGAGAAGTGTTTATATTTTTAAGATAGCTAAGGTCTTTTCCGCGTTTATCAATTATGCCTTCTTCCCACCAATGTATAATGCTAGTGTGAAGTTGTTGTGTTGGTTGATGGATTTTGTTTCTAAAAATATAGCTTCTATCTACACCTAACGAAAGTGGTAGCCACTCAACAATTTTTTCAAAAGCACTGCTAATATTGTCGTTTACAATAAGTTCGTTAAGACATTTTGCAACTGTATAAACAGGCGTTTCGGTGGTATGAACTTGAGATGCAGGAGTCATAGGCTAAAAAGGTACTTGCTGGACAAACTGCTAAACGTTTTTGTAAACTAAAAAGTATGTAAAAGGTTACAGGAGTATTTTCATTTTTACCATTTCAATTCTAGTATCGCTTACATTAAGAATATCGAATTGAAAACGATCTATAATAATCGTTTCTTTAAGTGATGGAATGGTTTCGTGTTGGTTAATGATATAACCGGATAAGGTTTCAGATTCATCTACAGGAAAATGGAAGTTGTACTTCTCGTTTAAAAAATCAATTTCTAATCTTCCGCTAAAAATAAATTCATTTTCCGATAATTGTTTTTCTACAAATTCTTCGGTATCGTACTCATCATGTATTTCGCCAAAAATTTCTTCTAATACATCTTCCATAGTTACAATGCCAGCAGTGCCTCCAAATTCATCTACCACCCAAGCAATACTTTTTCTTTCTTTAGAAAATTTGGTAATTAAGTCTGATGCGTTCATACTTTCTGGAACGGCTGGTATAGGTAATAAAATAGATTTAAGATTGGCAGGTTTTTTAAATAAATCTAGCTGATGAATATAGCCTTGTATGTTGTCTATATTATCATCATACACCACCAACCTACTAAGTTGAGAGGTAATGAAAATTTGTTTGGCTTCGCTAATGGTTGTGTTGATGTCTATGGCTTCTATTTCTGTTCGGGGTACAAGGCATTGCCTAATTTTTACGGTAGGAAGACTAAGTGCATTTTCAAACAGTTCTTTATTTAACTCTTGGCTGTCTTCATCTTGTTCTTTTGTTTGCTGAAAGAAATGTTCTAAATCAACTTGAGTAAAAGCTTCTTTGTCTTTACTCACTTTTACATTAAAAATGTATTCTAAAATCCACTCTGCGGTACTTACAAAAAAATTTGCTAGTGGCTGAAATAGTTTATGAAAAAAGCCTGCAATGGGTGCAAAAAATGAAAGCAACACATCGTTCTTAGCTCTGAAAATAGCTTTTGGTATAAACTCGCCAAAAATTAAAACGATTAAAGTGGAAAAGATGGTATCTACAGTAAGTTTTGCATACTCATTAGTGATGTGCAGTGGGTTCCAAAGAGAGGTTTTAATCAACTCGCTAAAAAGTAAACCGTAAGCCACCAAAAAAACATTTAATCCAATTAAGCAAGTGCTAATAAACTTTGCAGGCTCATCCATAAACTTGCTAAGTATAATACCACTAGCCTTGCCTTGTTTTTTCTTTAGCTCAATATTTAAACGGTTGGCACTTACAAATGCAATTTCTATACCTGCAAAAAATGCAATGAATACAAGTGTAATAACAATCCAACCAATGGTGTAAAATCCTTCCATATACCGAATATAGGGTAAGAAAACTGAAAATAAATAGGCAAGCTAACTTAGCTAAGTATGCACCCTTATTAATGTTCGGGTAAAATGGGTTTTGTTTGCATGATGTTTTCAATTTCAGCAAGTATTTCTGCTCTCAATAATTCCTTTACCTCAATAGCTTTTAAATTATCTAGTAACTGTTCTTTTTTAGTAGCTCCTAAAATAGCGGTAGTAA
>JAYVRD010000265.1:0-4635 GCA_043776595.1 Chitinophagaceae bacterium
CCATATACAACTTCTTTAAAAACTTTAATACTCAAAAAGGAAGACTAATGACAACGTTGAATTTTAAATTCGGAATTATTAAAGCATTTTAGTATATAACAATGGTTATGGAAACAATAATAGCGGTTATAGCAATAACCAAAATAATAATGGTTATGGCAATAATCAAGGTGGCTACAATAATAATTCTAACAATCGTGATGAGAGGAATCCCAACCTTGAACGAGCGTTTTATTACTATCCTCAAGCCAATATGTATTACAACCCAAGCACAAAGTACTACTGGCAAAACAATAATGGACGTTGGATGGATGTAATCTCGTTACCTGTAAGAAAAAAAGCATCTCTTGTATAGAGGTGCTTTTTGTTTTTTACATACGCTTCTATAAAAGCTAAATAGAAATTTATAGTTTAACATGTGCCCTTCGGCTCTGCTCAGGATAAACTTGCAACCGCAGCTTAATAGATATTCTATTGTTGGTTAAAAAAATTACTCAGTAATAAACTCAATAATCTTCTTGCTTACTTTACTATCTCTATAAATTCTACTATGCCCCAAGCCTTTGGTTATGAAAAATGCTACATTGGGTAAGTTGAATTGCTGTACAGGTTTTACATCTTCATAAGTACAAATCCAATCATCTTCATCGTGTAGCCAGAGCACTGGTATATGTATATTTTTTATAGATCTACTAACAGAATAATAAGAAATTGGGTAACCCCTTAACTCAACGATTAGCTTTTCCATTTCTTCTTTAATATCATCTCCAATAGGGAAAAAAGTAAAAAAGTTGTCAATAGCTCTTCTGGTTTCGGTAGCAGGTGCTATTAAAACTAGCTTTTGTAGGGTTGCTATTTCTTCTGTTGCCAAAGCTGCAGCCATAGCACCTAATGAATGAGCCATGATGGCAAATAGGTTTCCAAATTGCTTTTCAATTGCTAAAATAGTTTGCTTGTACACCAATACATTAATGGTTTTACCATCGCTAATGCCATGCCCAGGTGCATCAAAAGCCAACACTTCAAAGCCTGCCCTGTTTAGCGGTTGAATGTATTTTTCAAAGCGATAGCTATAACTATCGAAGCCATGTACAATTAAAAATTTTTTCCCGTTAGGGTGTTGCGATTGCCAACGCCAGCCTCTAATCGTCGTTCCCTCCAAATTAAAAATAATTTTTTCTGCATGATGAAAAATAGCTGGAGCTTCTCTTTTAGGTTTACCGCTATAAGGTGTACAAAATAATTCAAATACTTTTTCGGCAGCTTTGCGTTTGCTAACCAAAGCAATGGTTTTTATTTTTGTTTTATAATACCCAATTGCAATTCTTTGTGCTAATTTCATTTTCATAATCAATTCAAATATAATGAAGGTTGTAATGATAGGTTCTGGTAATGTGGCTACTATTTTAGCTAGGCTGCTGCATAATAAAAGCTACACTATTGTACAAGTGTATAGCCAAAATTTTACAAATGCCCACCAATTAGCAGTTGAAATAAATGCAGAGCCTGTAGAAAGTATTGCTGCTATTACTAAGGAAGCAGACATATATATCATTGCTGTAAGCGATAATGCAATTCCTAGTATTACAGCTCAACTAAAATTAAAAGATAAGTTGGTGTTGCATACGGCAGGCTCTGTTACTATAAATGTATTGAAAGAGGTGAGCAATAGGTTTGGCATTTTATACCCCGTACAAAGTGTAAGAAAAAATATGGACTTACAAACCCCCATTCCTTTTTTGATAGATGGGAATACTGAAATAGTAACCAATGAAATAGAAATATTTGCTAAAAGCCTACATCAAAAAGTAGAAAGAGGAAATGATGAAGCAAGGGTAAAACTGCATGTGGCGGCTGTGTTTGCCTGCAACTTTGTAAACTATATGTACCTGCAAAGTGCTATTTTTTGCGAAACAGAAAACATAGATTTCTCCTTGCTCCAACCGCTGATTGAAGAAACGGCAAATCGTCTTCAACAATATCATCCTTCACAAGTATTTACAGGCCCAGCTGTAAGAGGCGATTTGGCTACGATAGAAAAACATTTATCCCTATTAGCAGCTTATCCTTTGCAGCAGCAATTATATAAAACCATAACTGATTTAATTTTGCAGCAGCAAGAATTGTAAATTTATTTTTTCACCTTTCTTTAAATGAAAATTCCCGCAGGGCGAACCATGCAGGAATATGAGCAAGCAACCGAGAGACTTATTTTACTGGGAAGTAAATATCTGTTTGCCATTTGGCGGTATCTTTTTCGTTCATAGGGTCGGTTACATAAATCTCCCATGGAGCAGTAGCCAAGGCCATTTTTTTATCTAAAGCATATTTCATGATAGCACTATAGCCTTTTTGTAAACCTTCGTAAGCACCATAGTAATGGGCTACTATTGCTTTACCAGCTTTTACTTCTTTTGAATAAATACCATTTTCTGGTTTGGGAAAAGCACTAGCAAATGGCGTACCTGCTTCAAAAATATAAGGTGCTTTATCGCCAGCAAACCAAGCAACAGGTGCACCTGTCATTTTCATGCTACATTTTTCCGAGCAGGCTTTAATTCTTCCGTAAGCAGCACCCAGCTTTGCACCAATTTCTTTTTCACTTGCAGCCGTGTCTTTTACAACCATAAAAAGTTGAGCTTTTACGTTGGTTTCTTCTACAACTATTGGGGTTGCTTTTACTGTGGTAGGTGTGCTATCGTTTTTAGTTGCCGTATTGTTGGCATTGTTGCAGGCTGCAAATGCACCTAATAAAACAAATGATAAAATATACTTCATTGTGTAAAGATTTGTAATGGTTTAAGCCCATTGTTGGCACAAAATAGCAAATTACATTCGAAACTTACAAGGGTTAATTACACTTTTTTTGTAGGGTTTAATTTTATTTTTCCTCATTTAGTAGCTTAATCCTTAGTAATAGGGTTTGTTGGTAGCTGCTATTCAAATACTTTTGCGGCAGCGTAAAGAATGAATATGTACTCGATTAAGGTAAATTTTGAACAGAAAGGATTAGCACCTGTAACTATAAATACAACTGCCATAGGCGATAGTTTACTTGAAGTTGTTTTGGATAATGGCATAGAGCTTCATCATAACTGTGGGGCGGTATGTGCTTGTAGCACCTGCCACATATATGTAGAAAAAGGCGACCAGTTTTTAGAAGAATTGAGCGATAAAGAAGAAGATTTTATTGATAGGGCTGTAACTCCTAGAATAAATTCTAGGTTGGGATGCCAATGTGTATTGCAAGCTGGTGTAGGAGGCGAAATTGAAATTACCCTGCCCGACCAAACACAGTTTAATGGGGAGTAAGTAAAAATGGCAAGTAGGAAATGTAAATTGAGCTGAATAAATTATGAGTGTAGGCGAAGGATTTTGTAGCCAGCAACATTATTTCATGGGCATCTTCGTTGCGTCGCACACTTGTACTATTGGAACTTTAATGAACAGTTTCTTGTTTTGTCTTTAGTTACTCGTTGGGGTATTGTTGTTGTAAGTTGTGGGATATTGAATTCGTTCAGACTTTTGAAGTATTTAACTCTGTCAGCCTGAGCTTGTCGAAGGCGATTATTAAGAAATTTGACTCATTTAATCGGTTTCGACAAGCTCAACCTGACAACTTTATTACTTTAGATACTCTTTATTTTTAAATAGTAAAAGTCTAAACAACTTAATTATCAAAATGCCTAAAGTTGGAAAACCAGAAACTGAAACCAGTAACAACTAACTAGCTAAATAAATATCCATAGCTTAAAATGTGCGACGCAACCGAAGTTTAATAGCAGTACAAAAGCTGGCACAATAAAAAATAATAAACACAGAATTATAAATAATTATGGCAACTTTTGAACCTCCAATACATTGGAACGACTACGAAGACATAGCATTGAAACTGTACGAACGTTTTGGTGCTGAGTTTACAGAAAGTAAAATTTATCGTATTCGCTTTACCGAATTATTAGAGTGGGTGCTGGATATACCAGGCTTTGAAGGAAAACGTGAACAAAGCACTGAAGGACACCTTGAAATGATACAAAGTAGTTGGGTGTACGAATGGAGAGACAGTCAGAAATAATTTTACCAATAGGTTAATTAATTTGACTTTATAACTAGCATATAAGCACATCATAACATTTGCAAATTACTATGAACGTACTTGAATTATTTACCCCAATAAACACTTTTGTGTTTGATATTGATGGTGTATTAACCGATGGTAGTTTATTGGTTTTGCCAGATGGTATCATGGCTAGGCGTATGAATATTAAAGATGGTTTTGCATTGCAACTAGCAGTAAAACGAGGTTATAGAGTGATTGTAATAAGTGGTGGTTTTAGTACCGAAGTAAAAGATAGATTGCATAAGCTTGGCGTTGCAGATGTGTATATGAAGGTAGAAGATAAAGCTGCCTTACTGAGTGAGTTTATTTACAAGCACTTGATAAAAAAAGAAGAAGTATTGTTTATGGGCGATGATATACCAGACTTGCAAGTAATGCAGGTAGCAGGCTTGGCTTGCTGCCCTGCCGATGCTGTTACTGAAGTAAAAGAAATTGCTCATTATATTTCGCACATTAAAGGTGGAGAAGGTTGTGCAAGAGATGTAATTGAAAAAGTGATGAAGCTAAATGGCAAA
>JAYVRD010000266.1:0-4612 GCA_043776595.1 Chitinophagaceae bacterium
TGTATATGTAAACGTAACCAACTCTGCACCGGTAGCAGTAAGAGATAATTATTCTATGTCTTCCAACACAGCAAGCACACCTAATTCATTAACAGCATCTGTATTAACCAATGATTATGATCCTGAGGGTAGTTCTGTTGCATTAAATGCAATAGTTACAGCTCCTAAAAATGGTACAGCGTCTGTATCGGGTAGCACAATTATATACACGCCAATTGCCAACTTTATTGGTAATGATACCTTAATTTATCAGATAGCTGAAACTGGTTCTTGTACTCCTCTAACGGATACGGCAATAATGATAATTACTGTTACCAACAGGATACCTACTGCTGTAAATGATCCTTATACATTTAATCGTTGTGAAGTAAGAACCATCAGTATTTTAACTAACGATACGGATCCCGAATTAACTACACTTTCTATTAGCAGCTTTACACAACCAAGTGCAGGTAATGGTACTGTTGCATTAACCAATAATAATACACAGTTTATTTACACGCCACCAAACGGGGGAACTACCACTAACAATCCCATTACTTTTACCTATAATACACAAGATGCGAATGGTGGTATTAGTGCTACGTCTGCAACAGTAACTATAACATTTAGAGCATCACCTGTTTATCAAAAGCCAGTTGCTGTAAGAGATACTTTTGTGATGTATTGGAATGGTACTTTGTATGCCGATGTAATGACCAATGACTACGACCCAGATGGAAGGGAATTATTAACACCAGTAACTATTTTAACCAATGCCACAAAAGGAACATCAACTGCATTAGCTAATGGGTTGGTTCAGTATACACCCAACAGTAATACAGTTGCTGTAGATTCGTTCAGGTATATTGTTAAAACAAATGTTATTGCTCCTACTGGTTGTTCTGCACCTACTTTACCTGCTGATACTGCTTGGGCATATATTATAGTGCAAAATGTACCAGAAGCCAATGTAGACAGAGCTACTACAAACGTAAATACTCAGATTATTATCAATGTGCTGGCTAATGACATTTTTGGATTAGATGGGCCATCTAATGGACCTATTTTAATAACTAGTTCACCAACCAATGGAACGGTAGCTGTGTTAACCAATAGCTCTAGTACACAAAACAACAATACTATTCGTTATACACCCAATACTGGTTTTTGGGGTAGAGATTCTTTTATTTATCAGTTGTGTGATACAAATGGGGATTGTGATACTGCATTAGTGATTATAGATGTATATAAGGATACCGATGGAGATGGTAAAAATGACAGAATAGATATTGATGATGATAATGATGGAATTGCTGATGTGGTAGAAGTATGTGGTGCGAATGCAACTAGTTTTGGATGTGTGGCAAGTGATCCCTCTGGGGATGATGATGATGATGGCATACCCAACTGGAAAGACGAAGATTGGGGTGCATTAAATGCCAATGGTTGTGTAGCCAGTTTAGATAGCGATGGGGATGGTATACCCAATTTTCTAGATTTAGATAGTGACAACGATGGAATACCCGATGTGGTTGAAGCCTACGGCGTAGATGCCAATGGCGATGGTTTAATTGATAATTATACAGATGCCAACAACGATGGATTATCTGACAACGCTGCTGTTACTAATGTAGTAAAAGGCTTAGGAGCACCTGATTTTGATGGAGACGGCATACCCAATTATTTAGATTTAGATAGTGATAATGATGGCATACCAGATGTAATAGAAGCATTAGGTACAGATGCAAATAATGATGGTTTGGCCGATAGCTTTGTTGACTCGAATTTAGATGGGTTAAACGATAATTTGTATGGTGCTGTGAATGCATTATTAAAATCGGGTTCAGATTCTAATGGCGATGGTATTGCAGATACTTGGCCAAATAAAAATGCTGATAGGCTTGGGAAGGCAAACCCATACGACTTAGATAGTGATGGCGATGGTATAAGTGACTATGAAGAAAGTGGATTAAGAACTACACTTGAAGTGGCATCAGCTGGTAATAAAACCATTGCTTATGCAATAAGTGGCTATACAAAAGGATGGAGTAATAATGTAAAAGCAATTACTACAGGAATATTAAGTTTGAGAAATACAGATGGTACTGGGCCAGCAGATTATTTAGATATTGATAGCGATAATGATGGCATTACAGATAATGTGGAAGGTATGTCTACAATTGGTTATGTACAAGCAACAGATATAGATACGGATGGCGATGGTTTGATTGATGCATATGATGCTTCGCCCAATGCATTTGGTGGTACAGCACTTACACCTTACGATCATGATAATGATGGCACACCAGATTATATTGATATTGATACCGATAATGATGGGGTACCTGATAGAAATGAAGGGGATACCAATAATCAAACCTTATTACAAGCAACTATAGATGCAAGTGGAGATAGTGATGGTGATGGACTGATGAATTATTTTGATAATTATGATCTTACTACTGCTACAGCTGGAAACTATTTCAAAAATGTTACCATGGGAAATATGGGTACTGGTGGTACTTATAACGGACCAACTCCCTCTGGATCTACTGTGCAGTTACTAATGTCAAGTACATTACAATCCAATAGAGATTGGAGAGATATAACAGTATTGCCCCTAAATATTATTTCTTTACAAGCAGTTTATACATCGCCCATAGCTAACATTAAATGGGTAGTTCAAAACGAATTTAATTGCAACAAGTATGAATTAGAAAGAAGTATGGATGGTATTCATTTTCAAAAAATTCATGAGCAAATTGCTAATAATATAGGTAGTTCAATGTATACCTATGCCGATAACTTATCTAATCAATCAGCGGTTACTGTTTATTATAGGGTTAAACAAATTGGTAAAGATGGCTCGTATTTTATGACCAATATTATTACTATAAAGAGGGTGTCTATCACACAAATTAATAGCTGGCCTAATCCATTTACAACATCTATTAACGTAGCCATTTCAAGTAATGTACAGCAAGACGTAAATATTGCCTTGTTAGATATGAAGGGTAGTACTCTATTAAATAAAATCTTTAAACTTGAAAAGGGCTCTAACATAATTCTTGTAGACAAATTATCTGCTTTTTCAAACGGTATTTATTTGCTCAAAATAACTGGTATTGGTATTAATGTGTATGAAAAATTGATAAAAAATTAAATGGGCTTTACTACTTCACCCATTCCTTAAATTGCACTAATGGCAATCTTTTTTTGTTGCAAAATTTTCTTTAAGCCTATACATACAGATTGCTAACTTCTTTATTTCCTTCAATTGAGTATTATGAGGGTTAGAATCAGTAATCAATTGTGTATGTACTTTTCGTATAATATAATTGCACATTTTTCGTTTTAGCTAAGCCAATATCAGTGAAGAATAAAAATCCTATTGATGACAACGGTTGCATGTATTGCAATTAATTAATTCAATTCTTAGGTAATAGCATGATTTACATTATCTAGTTACCAATATTATCTCTTGGTATTGCATGCAGTTTTATTTTGTTCTTGGATTTCTTCAAAAGAAAAAATGAATCTTAAAATATTTTCTTGTTAGCCACATCTGCTTTCAAGTTAAATATTTAATTGATTTTAATTTTTTGAATAAGCCTTTTGTTGCAAATAAAATAGCATCATTAGTTTTTAAAAGTACTAAGGATGAAGAATCGTTTTTTGCTCATTAATTGTTTACGAATGGTAGTTATGTCATTTTTATTAATGACATTGCTTTGCAGTAAAGTAAATGCCCAAACTTCTGAAACGCTACCATCGGGTTCATACATCATAAATATGGGTATTACACCACAAACAGTGGGCAATGGACTTAAACCCTATGGTTTATTGTACGAGATGATGAAAACTTATTTGGTGCCAATTAAATGGGTTATTAATAATAGTAAAGTAAAAGATGGGGCAGATTTTACTTTTAATGGTATCAGCTATAAGGGTGGTACTTTTATCATACCAGGTCAGTATGTAACGGCTGCAGTAACAACAAGTGTGAATTATTGGATTACACAAGGTGTGGTGGTTACTTTAACAGCTGCTCCTTTAACGGTGAATGTTAATTACACATTAACTGGTTATCCAAGATGGGTTTTGGATGCACAAAATGGCAAAATTGCTATTCCTTTTTTTACCAATGCAGGCATACCTTCATCTGCATACTATTATAAAGCACCTGCTCAACTAGGCAATTGTGATGATATTTATGTTATGCCACATGCCGACCCAACATGGACTACACACAATAATTTATACTATTGGAATTTAACTTATAAAGGTGCTATTTGGGCAGGTTGCCATGCTGTAAGTGCAATGGAAAATTTAAATGGGCCAGATATTGTAACACCAAGCACTACAAGAAGACTTAACTTTTTGATGAATGATGGACCGACACCTAGCCAAAATGCTTTGCCATGGACATCACATGGTGATGGCTCGGCTCCCTATCTACAACAAAATGCTACACATCCCATTATGCAGTTTATGGGTAAAACAGATTAAGCACATACCAATGGTTCAGAACAAATTTATATGCCCTACAAGCCAAGCGGTAGTTGGCGATCTTCTACTTTTATTGGTGTTTACGATCCTTCTCAAGCAGATGTGCCTGGTTTGTCTGACG
>JAYVRD010000267.1:0-4596 GCA_043776595.1 Chitinophagaceae bacterium
TTCTATAACCAATAAATATAAAATAGCAGCAAGAGCAGAATATTATAATGACAAAAAGCAAATTATTATTGCCACAAATACCAATAACGGTTTTAAAACCTTTGGAACATCATTAAATCTTGACAACCAAATTACAGACAAAGTTCTTTGGCGTACAGAAGGAAAGTTTTATAAATCGAAAGATAAAGTTTTTACAAAAAATACTACTTCAACAAATTCAAATTTCTGTATAACTACTTCACTTTCGATAAAATTATAGTTGCTTTCAGACAAGATAAAGATAGAAGAACAAGAAGAGAAGGGCTACCGATAACTGTCTCGTCTTGAAATAGATTGACTAAAAAACAACCAAAAATGGACATTAAACAACAGTGCATTTACGAGCATTAAACCCAGGAAACTTTAGTATTTTGGTCTACACGATAATCATATCCAATGTATTGCCATTTTCACCAGCATTATTCTACCACATAATAAAAGTCCAATGCTTATTCTATCGTCTTACATGTGCGACGCAACCGAAGCTAAAAATATATTCTACAGCTGGCTCAATAAAAATTTACTTATCTACTTTTACCAAGGCCAATACTTCTGCCAGCAACATTACTACCAATGCACCTACTACATTTAGCCATAAAAAACCTAAGCCAATAATTTCGTAACGGTCTAATAAAAATAAAGTGATGACGATGGCTTCGCCAATAAGTGCAGCTATAAAAACAGCGTTACCTTTTATTTTTTTGCGATAAAAACCTACTAAAAAAATACCTAGAATAACACCGTAAAACAAAGAGCCTAATACGTTTACAGCTTCTATTAGGCTACCCATGCCAGTTGCAAACTCTGCTACTATTACTGAGAATACACCCCAAGCTAGTGTGTACCATTTAGAAATTTTGTAATCACTTTCGCATTGTTGGGTATTGCTATCATCGGTTTTTGTAAGGCGAAATCTTCTATGAAAATCTATCATGGTGCAGCTTGCCAGTGAGTTTAAAGCTGCTGCAATGCTACCCCAAGCTGCTAAAAAAATGATGGCTATAAGCAAGCCTACCAAACCTTTGGGCAAATAGTCTACTACAAAACGTAAGAAAATATAGTTGGTATCTTTTGCATCAGTTTTGTCTAATGCTTTTTCTATCAACTTGGTGTATTTCTTTTTTATAGTTTGTAAACTTTGATTGTTGGTAGCAATACTGTCTTTGTATTGTGCAGTTACAGTTGCATTGTTTGTTTGCAAAGCATTGGTATAAGCAGTTACATATTGCTGTTGTGTTTGCTGCTGGGTGTTGTACAGTTTTTCGGTGGCTAGTAGGCTGTCTTTATACTGGGTGGCTTGTGCAGCTTGCTGGGTTACATTATCAAAATATATGGGCGAACTATTAAACTGATAAAACGTAAACATCAATGCACCTAATAACAAAATAAAAAACTGCATGGGTACTTTTATCAAGCCATTCATGAGCAAGCCAATCTTACTTTCTTTATCATCTTTGGCAGTAAGATAACGCCCAACTTGACTTTGGTCTGTACCAAAATAACTAAGTGCTAAAAAGAACCCACCAATAATACCGCTTACCAAATTGTATTTGTCTTTCCAATCAAAACCCTTGCTGGTAAAGCCTGTGGTAATAACGTTTAGCTTACCACTAGCACCACTTACTTTTAGTGCATCGGTAAAATCAACACCCTTAGGCAGTAAGTGTATAATATAGTAACCAGCTACTATCATTCCTCCAAAAATAATAATGAGTTGTAGCTGCTGTGTATAAGCCACAGCTTTAGCACCACCACTTACAGTGTAAATAATTAGCAAGCCACCCATTACTATATTGGTGTAAAAAATATCCCAACCCAATAACGATGATAAAATAATTGAAGGTGCATAAATGCTAATGCCTGTACCTAACCCTCTTGACAATAAAAATAAAAACGAAGTGAAGGTTCTTGTCTTTACATCAAAGCGTTGCTCTAAAAATTCGTAGGCAGTAAATACTTTTAGCCTATGAAACAAAGGCACAAATGTGATGCATAAAATAACCATAGCTATGGGCAATCCAAAGTAGTATTGTACAAAACGCATCCCATCGGTAAAGGCTTGCCCTGGTGCCGATAAAAAAGTAATGGCACTTGCTTGCGTACCCATAATGCTTAGCAGTATTAAGTACCAAGGCATACTACGGTTGCTTAAAAAATAACCTTCTAAGTTTTTACTGGTACGACTTTTATACAAGCCATACGCAATAATGCTTAGCAGTGTTATACAAAGTACTATCCAATCTAGTTTGCTCATTAAGTCCCCTCCGCCCCTAAAGGGGAACTTTTACGTTCTATTTGTACCATCTTGTTTTTATTTATTTTTCTTTTTTTAACCAGCTTTAGAATATCTATTCAACTTCGGTTGCGTCGCACATTTTAAGCTATGAATTTCTATTTGGCTTTTCCCACCATACTTTAAGCCAATTATATACCTTAAGTCTTACAATTATTACTACTTATTATAAGCAAAGTTCAATGCTTATTCTACAGCCATACATGTGCGACGCAACTACTGCCAAATGCATATTCAAAAGTTTGTCCCAAAAAAATTATAATGTATATTTTTGCGAAGCAAAATTATATGTGTGTATCCTTTTAACCTATGTCATCCGTGTTCTTATATTTAAAACTAATCCTTACCTCATTTTATTTAAAGTAATTCGTAAACCATCCAAATAAAACAATCAACAACAGCAAAACACCCAGCACAAAAATGTACCAATATTTCCATGTAGTAAAAAGAGGTGGCTTGTTATTGTTTGTATTCAATAGGTTTATTTTTTGTTTATGTTTTTACTGGCTATCATGCTAAACAGTAAGATTAATAATAACGCAGCTACTAAACCAACTTTTATATTTTTTAAAAACTTACCAATAATTAATCCTATTACTATAGCTACAATAAATCCAATTTCTCTTCTGCTCATGCTACAGTTTGTTCTTTGGTAAAGCAATTAAGTTAGCCATTAATCTATAAGCCCCAGACACACCAGCAGGCAACTGTCTAAACATTACCAAGCTTAGGTACACAAAATTACCTTTTCCATATTTACCTATTACCAAACTTCCATTGCTTGGTTTTTCGTTGGTATCATTCATTGATATTAATGTTTCATAATGGCTATCCAACTGCTCTGCTTGGTAAGTGCTACGTTCTTGCACCCAATTATTAAAATCGGTACTATCAATTTTGTTAGGGTAGTTTAGTGCAGCATGATTGGGTAGTAAAAAATTGATTGTGGCATTTTCTTCGGTAACTCTTGTACTGCCATTTACTATAAAAGGGTAAGGTCCAACTTTTACTTTGCTTAAACCAACTGTATTACTTTTTAAATATTGTACTATTAAGTTGCCACCATTTTGAATGTATGTATTTAGCGTTTCATTTTTATCGCTAAGCCAAGGATAAATATTGTGGGCACGTATGCCAGTAACAATAGCATCAAACTGTTTTAAGTTTTGTGTGGTAATATCTTTCTCACTCAAAAATGTTATTGCATAACCCAATGCCTCTAAGCAAGCAGGTACTTTATCGCCTGCACCAACTATATAGCCTATTTTTTTGCCCTTTGTTTTTACTTTTATTTGTACCAAATTGGCTTTAGCTGGTTTAAAATAAGTTTGGGTAGGTATATGGTCGTACTTAATGGTTTGTGTATTAACACCAGCCCTTTGAAGTGTTTTGTTCTCTCCTACGCTATTGTTGCTAATGATCTCATGTACCACATTGAAGTGATCAATTACCTCAACTTTACTATTACTTTTTTCTATTACGGATACACTTGCACTTTTTCCATTTATAAGCAAATAGTTTTCTTTATCATAACTCACTTCAACCTTGGGTAGCACAGGTACTGGCTGATAAACCTCTCCCCTCACAGGATCAATAGTTTTATACTGTACTGGTTTTTTAAATAAAAAATCTTCGCCTTCTATATTGATGGTATAGCTCACCACAAACGATGGATCACTTTCTGCCTTGCCAATTAATGTTTGGTCCCTTACATCAAACATACCTTCGCTTTGTGGGTAAGCCAGCCAGTAGGGTTGAGAAATTGGTTTGCTTGCTGGAATAAATATTGCTTTATTAAAACTAATATTTTGATTGGCAGATAAAGTAATAGCCACAGTCGTATCAAATGCATCTACCTGTATTTTTTTTAGGATAGCAGTACCAACTTTTCTTTTATTAAAAAAGAAACTTGTTTTCAGCGTATCACCTTGCACTACAAATTCTTGATTGGTGGTGGCTTCTGTAAACAACCCACTACAGGCTTCTATCAATTCTTGTATATCGTTTAGTTTTTTGTTTGTCCAAACATTTGCAGGCAAAACCTTTATCAACTTATAAACTTCTATCAAAGCAGCTACACTTAGTTCTGGTTTTTCAAAACTATAACTACTAATTAGGTTGTTTAGTTTTTGTTCAATCACATTACCACCAGCCATTCTTTTCCAGCTAATATCTATGTTGTCCATCAAACTATTCTTAGCAGTATCGCCAGCAGTGGTGGTAAAATATTCTAGAATACTGCCTTTGCGTTTAGGTCTGCCTTC
>JAYVRD010000268.1:0-18069 GCA_043776595.1 Chitinophagaceae bacterium
GCAGGGCAAGTTCAGGTATTCTCTAACGGAGATGAGGCTTTGAAATTTTTTCAAACACATATTACCGATCCTGCTTCTTTGCCCAATGTTATTTTTTTAGACATTAACATGCCCATAATGGATGGATGGCACTTTTTAGAAGCGTTTAAACCAATTTATACAACAATCACCCAACAACTTATCATTTATATGGTTAGCTCCTCTGTAAATGAATATGATATTAAAAAATCTAAAGAGTACAGCATAGTAAGTGATTACATTATTAAGCCACTTAATAAAGAAAAATTCGAACAAATTCTCTCTAAGCTTTCGCAAGCTAGTTAGCCGCCAATTCACAACTCATCAACAAATACTTGTTGATAACCACACCAGCCCTTTTAATGTTGCAGATATTTAAACAATTTCCTTTAGGTTTGCCCATATCGCTTAAGCGGAATTTATTTTCAATATAAAATTAGAGAAATGAAGTTTATTGTTTCCTCTTCCTCACTTTTAAAGCACCTACAACAAATAAGTGGTGTTATTAATGCCAATACGGTGCTGCCCATTCTTGAAGACTTTCTTTTTGACATTCAAGAAAAAAAATTAAGTGTTACTGCTACAGATTTAGAAACTGTGATGCGTGTGCAAATGGATATTGAGAGCAAGACAAATGGCAAAGTTTGTATTCCTGCCAAAATATTGTTGGATTCGCTAAAAAATACAGCCGATCAGCCCCTTACTTTTAATATTGATAAAAGTTTTGGTGTAGAAATTACCAGTGATAATGGTAAATACAAAGTAATGGGTGAAAACCCCGATAATTTTCCTAAAGAGCCTACAGCCGATGATACCACTGGTTTTACTATGACAAGTGGTGCTTTAGTTACAGCCATCAATAAAACATTATTTGCAGTAAGCAACGATGATTTACGCCCAGCTATGACAGGTGTGTTTTTTGAATTAGCAAAAGATGGGGTACAATTTGTAGCTACTGATGCTCACCGTTTGGTACGCTATAAACGTACCGACTCAAAGGCAACTAAAGCAGATTCTTTCATTGTGCCGAAAAAACCATTGAACTTATTAAAAAATGCTTTGCCCGATAATGATGATGAAATTAGCATTAGCTATAATAGCAACCATTTATTTGTAAGCCATGGCGATGTGCAAATGATTTGTAGGTTAATTGATGCCCGTTTCCCCGATTATAAAGTTGTTATCCCTGCCGATAACCCTTATCATTTAGTAGTAAATAAAGTGGATTTTCAAAACGCCTTACGCCGTGTAAGTGTATTTGCCAATAAAAGTACCAACCAAGTAGCACTTAGCATTACTGGTAGCGAATTGCAAATGGCTGCACAAGATGTAGACTATAGTAATGAGGGTAACGAACGCATGAACTGCCAATACAATGGAGAGGATTTACAGATAGCTTTTAACGCTAAATTTTTAATAGAAATGCTTAGTGCTGCCGATACCAATGATGTACGTGTAGAACTTAGTACCTCTACTAAAGCTGGCTTAGTAAAACCAACAGAGCAAGGCGAAGGCGAAGATTTGCTGATGCTGGTTATGCCATTGATGCTGAATAATTAGAAACCATTATACCTAATAAAAGAAAACCTCCACTATTTGATGGAGGTTTTTTATTTTTAGTAGATGGAATATATTCCTATAAAAACTTTTGATACTTATATACCAGCTAATTTATGGCTAGGTAGATTTTTAGATGCGGGTATAGATTGCTATTTAAAAGATGAATACACCGTGACGATAGATCCAATGCTTACCAATGCTGTGGGTGGCATTAAACTATGTGTAAGCGATGTACAACTTACCGATGCAAGAAATTTAATGCAAGAAATGGAAGAAACGGTGAGGCAAAACCAAAAATGTCCTACATGTGGCAGTACCAATGTGCAATATATTTCTCAACCTAATAACCCCACCAATTGGTTAGGAGCTATTGCTACTTGGTTTTTAGGCAGCTACGCCATTAGCTCAAAAGAAGTGTATCATTGTTTTGATTGCAAATACGAGTTTGACGAAATACCCATACCTAACGATTAATAAAATCCCTGCCATGTTTCAAAAAATCATCCAACACTTTTCTACTTTAGACCAACGCCCACTTGAACGTATGGCTTTTTTAGTAAGCGGCTTACTTATTTTTTGGGTGATGGAAAGTAGCATACCCTTACTTAAAATGCGGTATAAGAAAAACAAATTACAACATGCCGGGTTAAACTTTGCTTTCACAATTATTCACTTAATCATCCATACTTTTTTGGCAATACTTATTGTAAAACTGAGCGATTGGTGCAAAGCAACACAGTTTGGTTTGGTGTATTGGCTTCATTTAAACATTATTGCCACCATCATTGTTTCTTTTTTTGTATTAGATTTTTTTGGCGGTTGGCTAGTGCATATTACAGAACATAAAATACCACTACTTTGGCGTTTTCATGTAGTGCATCATGCCGATAATAATGTTGATGTTACTACAGGCTTACGTCATCACCCCATAGAAAGTTTAGTTCGTGGTGCTTTCTTTTTTATGGGTATTACACTTAGTGGTTCACCCATGTATGCAGTTATGATTTTTCAAACCATCCTCATCATTTTTACAGCTTTCGAGCATGCCAATATTAGCCTACCCAAAAAATTTGATGCAGCTATTAGTTGGGTATTTATTTCGCCCAACATGCACAAAGTGCATCACCATTTCAAGCAGCCATTTACCGATAGTAATTACGGTGCCATTCTTTCTATTTGGGATAGAGCCTTTGGCACATTTATGCACTTAGAGCCTACAAAAATTGTGTACGGCTTAGACAGGTATTACCCTAATGAAGAAGATGAAAACTTCAAAAATCTATTCATAAAGCCTTTTGGTAAAATGGAATAATATTGTAAATTTGAATTATGACGGTAGTAACTATAAAAAAAATAAATAGAAAAACCACTTTTACAAGAGACCAAGTTAGTGGTGCTGTGAAAGCTGCAATAGCTGTGCATGGCAGACCGAAATCAGTTGTAGTTCGAGTAAAGAAATCTTCACCCAAAAAGAAATAGAAACTGCTTTGAATAGGGAGGTCTATAATAATAATGTTTTTATCAATTGTCCTTTCGATGACACTTATACTACACATTTTCATACAATTATTTATGCAATAATAAGGTGCGGCTTTACGCCACGATGTGCATTTGAACATGATGATGCGTCTGAATTAAGACTTGAAAAACTATTTCGTCTAATTAAACAATGTAAATATGGTGTACACGATATTTCTTATACAACTTTAGACACAAAATCTTCTTACCCGCGTTTTAATATGCCTTTTGAATTGGGTGTTTTTTTAGGAGCTAAGAAATATGGAAATACAGAACAAAAAAGAAAAAATATACTTGTATTTGAAAAGCAAAAATTTAGTTCAAAAATTTATTTATCAGACCTTAATGGCATTGACCCTAAATCGCATGAAATAAATAAGGAGATAGATAATAATACTATTATTAGGCATATAAGAGGCTGGCTTCACACTGCATCATTACGTAAAATTCCTAGCTACGCAGTGATACAAAATGAATTTGAGGTTTTTTATTCTAAAAACCTCCCTTCTATACTTAAAATACAAAAAATAAATATTGAAACGCTAACTTTCAATGACTATTGTTTAATAGTAGAAGAATGGCTTTCAACAAAAATATACTAGTGAAAAAAATTGCTATGATACCTGCACGTTATGCAGCCACTCGTTTTCCTGCTAAGCTCATGCAAATGTTGGGCAGTAAAACAGTTATTCGTACCACTTACGATAATACAATAGCCACAGGCTTGTTTGATGAAGTATGGGCGGTAACAGATAGTGCTATAATTTTTAATGAAATTATAGACCATGGTGGCAAAGCCGTAATGAGCAAAAAAGAACACGAAAGTGGCAGCGATAGAATTGCCGAAGCTATTGCTAATATGGATGTAGATATTGTAGTAAATGTACAAGGTGATGAACCTTTTGTAAAACGAGAACCTCTAGAAAAATTATTACAAGTTTTTGAAGATGAGCAAATCCAAGTCGCATCACTTATGCAAATTTTGACAGAAGAAAAACTTATAGCCGACCCTAATTATGTAAAAGTAGCGGTAGATAAAAATATGAATAGCCTCATGTTTAGCCGTAGCCCCATACCTTACCACAGAGATAAAAATATTAGCCCCACTTACTACGAACATATTGGTGTGTATGCTTTTCGCAAGCAAGCCCTCATCAACTTTACCAATTGGCAAATGACTCCTTTAGAGGCTGCCGAAAAAATAGAGTGCCTTCGCTACTTAGAAAATGGTGTTTTATTGAAAATGGTTGTAACCAATTACATGGGTATAGAAATAGATACGCCAGAAGATTTGGTAAAAGCTGCAGCGTTTTTATAGCCAAATACTCAACAAAACTTACCAACTAATAACTAATTCCTAGTGCTATTGCGTAATAGGTAGAAGTTTTATATTTTGTACTACCTCTAATTTACTAATTCACTAAAACTACCTATATGAGAAAAAGTTATTTACTTTCTATCTGTTTCATGATTGCTATTACTACAGCTTTCGCACAACCAGCTTACGACAATTGTAACACTTCACAAAACCTAGTACGCCAAGTAGGTAATACCTGTACATCATCGTTTGCTGCAACTACTGTGGCTGCAACACCCAGTTCTCAAGCAGCTATTGGGGCAAGTTTAAATATTGATGATGATGTTTGGTTTGATTTTACTTTAGGTGCAGGACAAACGGCTGCTAATATTGACTTTACCAATATTGCCATAACAGGAACCAACAATGGTATGGTTGTACAACTTTGGGCTGCCGATTGTATTACCAGCCAACCTTATAGTCAATTAGGCATTGGACAATCTTTTAACTACTATACATGGAGTTTGGCTGGGCTTACTGCTGGGGCTGCATATAAAATTAGGGTTTACACAGATAATACAATTTCTAGAGCCAATTTTAATATTTGCTTTAGAGCTGGCCCAGCAAACGATGATTGTGCCAATGCTACAACGCTTATACCTCTTGCTGGTATAAACCCATGTACGTTTACCCCTGGTGTACCAGATGGCTCTACACTTCAGGCTACACCAAGTACTCAAACATCGGGAGATGGAAGCGGTAAAGACGATGATATTTGGTTTCAATTTACTACTGTAAGCACACCTAAAGCATATACTGCTACTATTAGTAATGCTACTTATAATACAGGTTCTGGTAGCCCAGTAATTGAGTTGTGGCAAACCTGTGGCGACGTAACTTTTGTGAGTTGGTTTCCATTTAGCAGTTCTGCTAACTTAGGAATGCTTTCTGTAAATACAAATTATAAATTAAGAATTTATACTTATGGTACAACTAGTAGGTTTAATGGCTTTAATATTTGCGTAAGCTATGTTACATCCCCTCCCTCAAACGATGCCTTTACATCGGCTACAACAGTTTCTTTATCCAATGCTTTTACATGTACTAATATAGTTACTGGTGGCACTACATTAGGTGCTACGCCAGATAATATACCTACATGCACTGGTGCACCATCACTAAGCACAGCCAACGATGTGTGGTATAAGTTTATACCTACCAGTAGTAATGCTACTATAAAACTTACCAATAAAACTTTGGTGGGTGGTACTAGCAATTTGATGTGGCTTCAAGTATTCGAGAGTAGCAATACAAATCCCAAACTTTGTGCAGATAACAATATAAACGATAGTATAGTCTTTGATGGCAGTACCGCAGCTAAAACATTAATCGTTGGTACAACTTATTATTTACGTATTTATAACCATGATCCAGCAAGTGCTTGCTCTTTTGACATTTGTAATTACCTGCCCAAAGGACCAAGCTATGATGAATGTGTATTTGCTGTAAATCTGTTTACAAGCACCGACGAATTTTGTAATAATAAAATTAGACTTACCAATGTAAATGCTACTACAAGCACTACTACTGCACCACCATGTGCCACTACAGTTTTCAACGATATTTGGTTGCGTTTTACTGCACCATCACCATTGCCAGCTACTGGTCTTAGCTTTTCTATTCAAAATTTTCAATTAGTTACTGGTAGCAACCCTAATTTACGCTATGCAGTATATGGTGGCAGTTGTGGTTCATTAGCCTATTTAAGTTGCGATGCATTGCCTACCCTAACTGCTGGTGTTACTTACTACATAAGAGTATTTAGTGCAAGTGGTAGCGGTACTGGCAATTTTGATGTTTGTATTGCACCCAACCCAGCCACGCTTACCAATACAAGTTGTGCAAGTGCAGTTACGCTTACAGCAAGTACTACTCAATCTGGTGCTTACACACAAGGTAGTACCTATGGCTTAACACAATTAAACACCATTACCGATTGCTTTGGTAGTACAGGTAGCCCCAACAAAGTTTTATGGTACAAATTTGTGGCTACAGCACCAAGCCATTTTATAGAGTTTCAAGATATGGTGCAATTAAGCAGTAATGCCAATGCACTTGGTTATAGAGTTACAACAGGTACTTGTCCCACTACAACTGTATTATCACCCACAGTATGTGTTTTTGGTGTAAGCAATCAAAACCAAGTTATTTCTAGCCTAATAGTAGGGCAAACTTATTTCATAGAAGTAATGGAAAATACGTTTAATGGTGGCCCAGTTAGTTTTAAGCTAAGGGTTATTGGTACATCATTCCCTGTAAATGACGATGCTTCAGGATCTATAACACTTACCCAAAACCCAACATGTAGCACCACTTCGGGTAGCTTTAAATTTTCTACACTAAGTAGCTTACCTCCTGCTACTTTGGGGGCTACTGCTTATTATCAAGATGTGTGGTATAAGTTTCAAGCTGCAGCAACTACCGCTACTATTACTGTTGCTGGTAGGCTTGCTATTCCACGTATAGCTGTATATGATGTAACTGGTACTACATTAATTGCTACAGGTGCAGAGGCCTATAGTTACACAGCTACCGGATTAACCATTGGTACATTTTATACTATCCGTGTTTTAAACACATCTTCAAGCAGTTTCTATAATCCACAAGCAGATTTTACTATTTGTGTTGCTGGAGTTCCATCTACTACTTTGGCTGTAGGACCAACACCTACCACCTGCTTAACTAATGATAATACTGTCGTATCTACCAATAGCCAACGCTGGCTACACTTTACACGAAGTGGAAATTTAATAGCCTCCGTTTTTGATGGTGCTGTGATGGGTACAATGACAGCTAAATATTTTATAAATGTTGGTGCAATACGCAACAATGCTGGTGTAGAATATTTAGATAGAAATATGGAAATTACGCCAGCTACACAACCCACTATACCAGTAACTGTAAGATTGTATTTTACTAAAGCAGAATTTGATGCGTACGTTGCAGCTAACGATGGTGATGGCAACGATGCTTATTGGCTAAACGATATTAAAGTAGCTAAGTTTACCAGCCTTAATTGTATCAATGTTATTGGTACTACAGGAGAAGCAATGTTTGGGATTGCAGGTTATGGCAGTTTAAGTGTTGATGTTTATTATGTAGATGTAATAGTTCCTTCCTTCTCTGGATTTTATTTAAAAAATGTAGGTGCTGGTGTGCCACTACCAGTATCTTGTAATAATTTTAGTTACAAACTTTCTGGTAATACGGTACAATTAAATTGGAGTACACTATCCGAAGTAAATGCCAGCCATTTTGAACTTCAAAAAAGTAATGATGGCGTTAACTATAACGCTATTGCAACCATCGCAGCATCTTCTAATAGTTCATCAATTAAAAATTATACCACAACCGATAATGTAAAAAATAACGAAATATATTTTTATCGCTTAAAGCAAATTGATAAAGATGGTAAAGAGCAATTTATTTGTCGTGTATTAAAAGTTGCCACAAGTACAAAAGCAGAAATTTTTAGCAATGTATATCCCAACCCAGTAAATAATACATTGATAATGGATATTGTAAAACCATTTACAGGCAAAGCCGATGTACAAATTATAAATACTTTAGGGCAAGTAATGCAGCAACAAAGCTTTAACCTTCAAACCAACGATGTACAATTGAAAATGAATATTCTAAAAATAACGCCAGGCATATATACTGTAAAAGTACAAACTGCTAATGGCGTATTTGTGCAGCAAATAACCAAGCTGTAGCAATAACAGAAACTTTCTAAAAGGCGATGATTCATTTCATCGCCTTTTTATTTTCGCCAATCCGTACAATTCACTCAAATTCGTATTCTCAAAAAAAGTTACAATATGCAATTCAGAAATTTTAAAATGGTGGGTTATGTAGTATATGGGCGTGGCAGCTTTAACCAGCTAGACGAAATATTGGCACCCCAACGTAAAGGTGATGCACCCATGATTTTTTTGGTAGATCATTTTTTTGAAGGCAAACCATTAGCCAATCGTGTACCCATACGTGGCAAAGACAAAATAATTTTTGTAGATGTAACCTACGAACCCAAAACCAAACAAGTAGATGCACTTGCCCAACAATTAAAAGATGAGTTTGGCACTGTGAGTGGTGTTATTGGCATTGGTGGTGGCAGTACTATGGATCTTGCAAAAGCAACAGCACTAATGATGAACAACCCTGGCAGCAGTGCCGATTATCAAGGGTGGGATTTAGTAAAAAACCCTGGTGTGTACAAAGCTGGCATACCCACACTTAGTGGTACAGGTGCCGAAGTAAGCAGAACAACTGTACTCACTGGACCTACTAGAAAGCTTGGCATGAACAGCGATTTTACTCCCTTTGATCAAATAGTGCTTGACCCAGAATTGTGTAAAGATGCACCTGCCAACCAACGCTTTTATACTGGCATGGATTGCTATATACATTGCATAGAAAGTTTAGAAGGAACTTTTTTAAACGAGTTTAGCAAAAGCTATGGCGAAAAAGCTTTACAGCTTTGCCGTGATGTTTTTTTAGGCAATAAAAACTGGACAGAAGATAAAGACGATAAACTAATGATGGCAAGTTATGCTGGTGGTATGAGCATTGCCTACAGCCAAGTAGGTGTGGCACATGCTGTAAGTTATGGCTTAAGTTATTTGTTGGGTACAAAGCATGGCATTGGCAATTGCATTGTTATGAACCACCTAGATGAGTACTACCCAGCAGGTGTACAAGAGTTTAAGCAAATGGTAGAAATTGGTGGCTTTGATATACCTGTAGGAATTTGTAAAGACTTAACCGATGAACAATTTGACACCATGATGAACGTAAGCCTTGGTATGAAACCCTTGTGGGAAAATGCTTTAGGCAAAAACTGGGAAGAAATAATGACTAGAGAAAAACTTAGAGCGTTGTACGAAAAATTATAATGAGTAGATTTTATTGAACCATCTGTAGAATAAGAATTAAGCTGCGGTTGCCACGCTCGTTTCACAGTTCCGTTTTCATAGCAGCAACTTATAGCGTAGCAGTTTATGCTGAGCGAAGCCGAAGTATCGCACATGTTTAGCTGTAGAATAAGAATGTAGCTTTTATCTAAGCGTATTATAAACCTCCAATTTTTTATAATGAAGTTGTTTAGACTTTTGAATTTCTGTAAGTAAAGAACTTTGAAGAAACATAGGGTGTCAGGCTGAGCTTGTCGAAGCCGATGAATGTAGGCAAATCCTTTAGTAATAGCCTTCGACAAGCTCAGGCTGGCAGCTTTACTGTGTATAAAGAGCATAAAATTTGGTTTCCCACAATGTCTCCTTAGCGTAGGCTAGTGCAAAGGCAAGGGACACTGCGGAAAAGAAATTTTTGCCTTAGCTTATGTTTACAACTACTACCCATCTTCTACAATTTATACGTAGTACCTACATCAAAACCCATATTAGTTTATCTTGCCACTATGGAGTTACAAAATTTTGTTACCTATTGCCAAACACATATTAAAGGAGATGAAAAGGGTGAAGCCCAAATTTTTCTCGACCATTTGTTTACTGCATTGGGCTATGCCGATGGACTTAAAGGTGCTGGTGCCGATTTAGAATTTAGGGTAAAAGCTGATAACAGACGAAGCACCAACTTTGCCGACCTAGTATGGAAGCCACGTGTACTGATTGAAATGAAAAAACGTGGCGAAGACTTATCTATACATTATCAGCAAGCATTTAGCTACTGGCAGCGTTTAGTACCCAACCGCCCACAATATGTAATACTGTGCAACTTCGATGAGTTTTGGATTTACGATTTTAATGCAGACATATATGAGCCACAAGAAAAAATTGAACTCGAAAATTTAGAAAAGCGTAAACAAGCTTTTGCTTTTTTATTGCCTATAGAAAAGAAACCATTATTCAATACAGACAAAGAAGATGTAACCGAAAAAGTAGCACAATACATATCACAGTTGTATAAAAGTTTAGCTAAAAACAACAACAGAAAACCTTCTATCAATGATGAAGATGCTATTAGATATTGTATTCAATGTGTGCTATGCTTGTTTGCAGAAGATATAGATTTATTGCCCAATAAAATATTTACAAGACTAATAAAAGAATGTTTAGAAAGCAATGCTAAAGGATTTGATAAAGTGCCAGAAACTTATGACCTTATTGGTGGCTTGTTTAAAGAAATGAATTTGCCAGGCAAAACCCCTGCTGGCAAGTATAAAGATGTGGATTATTTTAATGGTGGATTATTTCAAAAAATTATCCCTCTTGAACTTGAAATGAAGGAAGTAGAATTACTTGAAATTGCTTGCGATAAAACTTGGAAACACATTAACCCCGCCATTTTTGGCAGCATTTTCGAGGGGTTAATGGACGATAAAGCACGCCACAAAGCTGGGGCACATTACACACACGAAACAGATATTAAACGTGTGGTTGATCCTGTAATAGTGCAACCTTGGCGTAGGCAAATAGATGCTGTACTAAACTCCTACAACCCAGCAGATGAAAAGGAAAACAATACAACTTACAATGCCCTACTACTGCTGCATACACAGCTTACGCAATACACCGTTTTAGACCCAGCCTGCGGTAGTGGAAACTTTTTGTTTATAGCCTACAAAGAAGTAAAACTTTTGGAGAAGGAAATATTTAAGCACCTACACAGCCTGCCAAAAAAAAGGGGCAATACAGAGGGCATAATACAGCATAAACTAAACAATGGTATGGTAAGCACCAAGCAATTTTTGGTATAGATAAAAACCCAATAGCTGTAGAGTTGGCCAAAGTAACCCTTATGATAGCCAAAGAGCTTACCATAAAAGAAGCCTACGAAAATGGCGATGAAACCCTACCCTTAGATAACCTAGACCAAAACATGATTTCTGCCGATGCACTATTTACAACTTGGCCTTTGGTAGATGCTATTATTGGTAACCCACCTTTTCAAAGCAAAAATAAAATGCAAGAAGAGTTTGGTATTGCCTACGTAAATAAACTTAGAGAAGCTTACCCACTTGTACCAGGTAGGGCAGATTTTTGTGTTTACTGGTTTTATAAAGCACACCAAAATTTAAAGGATAATCGTTATGCAGGCTTGGTTGGTACTAATACCATTAGGCAAAACTATAGCCGTGAGGGCAGCTTAGATATAATTGTAAATAATGGAGGAGAAATTTTTAGTGCTGTAAGTAGTATAGATTGGAGTGGCGAAGCTGCTGTATTTGTAAGCATTGCTTGCTGGAAAAAGGGACAGTACGATGGTGAAAAAGAATTATATGCAGACGAAGAAAAACAACTTACAAGGCATATATTACCTTTCATTAATAGCAGCCTAAGCCTACATGTAGATGTAAGTATTGCCCATGTATTAGAGTGTAATAAAAAACCTAAAAAAGTATTTCAGGGGCAAACACATGGCCACGAAGGTTTTTTATTGTCCAAGACTGATGGGCTTAAAATATTAAAACAACACCAAAACTATGCTGATGTTTTAAAACCATTTTTAATAGGCGAAGAATTGGTAGGAAACTTTAATGCACAGCCCACACGCTTTGTAATAGACTTTACGGATAAAGACATTTTAGTAGCCAGCACTTATAAAGATTTGTATAAAATTATTGAGAAAAAAGTACTGCCCACCCGTACCCAAGCCTACCAAAAACAATTGGCAGAAAACCAAGCAGCAATTGTAAGCAACCCTAAAGCCAAAGTAAACAAACATCATATTAACTTTTACAACAAATGGTGGAAACTGAGTTATGGTAGAGAAGATATGCTAGAGAGTATAAGTAAGATTTCCAGATATGTTGCATTATCAAGGGTAAGCCTAAGACCGCTTTTTGAATTTGTATCTTCTAACATTCAACCAAGTGATGCTTTGATGGTTTTTGCTTTTGAAGATGATTACTCTTTTGGTATTATTCAATCATCATTACATTGGAATTGGTATTTAGAAAAATGTTCTACACTTGGCAACCAATTTAGATATACAACAGACAGTATTTGGGACACCTTCCCCTTTCCACAAACCCCCACCGAAAAGCAAGTAGAAAAAGTAGCAAAAGCAGCAAAAGCATTGCACACAGCACGTACTGCTGCTTTGCAGCAGCACCATTTAAGTCTACGAGATTTGTATAGGTTATTAGAGCAGCCAGGCAACAACCCCATAAAAACCCTGCACCAAAATTTAGATGCAGCCGTGGCTGAAGCCTATGGCATAACAGCCTTAGATGCCAATAGTGTACTAACCCATTTGCTGGCATTAAACCAAAGCATTGCCAGTAAAGAAAAACAGGGTATAGAAGTTACGGCCCCAGGTTTGCCAGCTTTTGTAAGTAATCCGGCAACATTTATAAGCAATGATTGTGTACAGTTTGAATGGTAGTGGCTAGCAATCATATCACCTTCTATAAACTTAGTATAATAATTACAACTTGCTTGTTTTAATACGCTTAGGTAAAAGCAAAATAGATATTCTTAGCTTAAAATGTGCGACGCAACCGCTGCCCAATAGCACTACTACTGCTGGCTACATAAAAAGAAAAATCGAAGCTATTCAACTTCGATTTTTTTTATAATTATTACTTTTTCTTTTTTTCTTCGGGTGTTTTTATTAGGCTTTGTATAAACGCAGAAAAAATAGAAACAATAACGCTAAACCACAGTGCCGACCACCAACTCTGTACCTTAAAATCTGTTACAATTTCGGCTGTTAATTTTATCATGAGTATATTAATAACAAGAAGGAATAACCCCAATGTAAAAACAGTAATAGGTATAGTAAGCACCACCAATATAGGGCGTACAAAACTATTGAGTAACCCTAAAACCAATGCCACCAAAATAGCAGTTTGAGAGTTGGGTACATTAATGCCTGGGCGAAGCAAATAAGCAGCAAGTACAACTGCTACAGCAGTGATTAATGTTTTGGTAATAAATTTCATGGTGATAGATATTTGTGATACTTTTTTTATTGCTACACTACCACAAGTTCGTAAAAATCAGCGGGGTTCAAATATCTTTTTGCTAATTCTTGTAACTCCTCGGCACTTATAGTTTTAATAGTTTGTATGCTGTTGTAAAAATATTGATCGCTTAAATTATTGAGGATATAGTTTTTCCAACGTGCTATTATTTGAAAAGGGCCATCTAAATCTCCCAATAAACTGCCCATCATAAAATTGCGTACAAGGTTTAATTCTTCTTCATCTATTAATTCTTCTTGCAAAATTTTCATTTCCTTATAAGTTTCTTCTATGGTAGCATCGCTTACATCTTTACCAGCTTCGGTGCTTATTACTAAAGCACAATCGTGTACATGGTTTTGTATGTGTGAGTGTATGCCGTATGTGTAGCCTTTGTCTTCACGAATATTACTCATTAATCGGCTACCAAAAAAGCCACCAAACACATTATTTAACACCATCATCTTCATAAAATCTGGATGATGACGATTGGGAAATAATCTTGCAATACGTATGGCAGCTTGTACACCATTGGCATCATTTATAATGTGTTGTTTTTTTTGTGTAGCTGGTGCTACGTTGTAGGTTATATGGTTTAACTGGTTTGTATTTAAAGTTAATTGGCCAAAAGCATTATTCAATTGCTGTTGTATATCGGCAGGCAACTTACCAGCTACAAATAGCATACACTTGCCTTGGGTGTAGTATTGTTTATAAAAGCTTTTTAGTTCGTCGGTTTGCAAAGCATCATAATCTATAGTACTTGTGTACTTGCCATAAGGATGATGAAGTCCAAAAACATATTCATCAATTAAACGGTTGGCTACAAAATCGCACTTTTTTAAATTTACTTCTAAGCGTTGCTTTTGGTTTTGTTTGTAAATAGCAAGTTCATCTTCGGGAAAAATACTTTCTGTTAGCAGCTCTGCTACTACTGGCAGTAGCTTGGGCAAATGCTTGCTCAGTGTATGTAGGGTAAGGGTAGCCGTTTCGTTGTAGCAATGGCGATTTAGGTATGCCCCATGAAACTCAAAATGCTCGTTTATAGCCAAAGCGTTTTTGCTTTTCGTGCCATTTTTAAGCATGAAGTTGGTGGTAGCAGCTACAATATTTTTTTCCTCGTACCAGTTGCCTGCATAAAAAACAAATTCTATCATTACTACATCTTGTGCACCACCATCTATGGAATGTACGGGCAAGCCATTATCTAAATTATACTTGGTAAGTGGTTTTAATTGCAGGTCAAAATTTACTGCATCTACTATTTCGGGGGCTTCTGTTCTGTTGAGCATTATTAATTATTACTGTAGTAATGAATGGTGTTACTGTTCTTTTCTTCAAAAATTTCTTGGCTGTAAGTTCTTATGTCTTCTGCCGTTACTGCTTGGTATCTACTCAATTCACTGTTCATTAAAGTAGCATCCCCTAAAAGCTCGTACATAGCCAAACTCTCGGCACGGCTATTAATGCTCATATCTTCAAACGCTATAATACTCTCGGTTTTGTTTTTTACTTTTTGCAATTCACTATCAGCTATTAATTCTGTTTTTATCTTTTCAATTTCTTCGGCTACAGCTTTTTCTACATCATCCATTTTTACGCCCTTTACCAATCTACCTTCTATGGCCAGCAAGCCTGGGTCTATAGAGCCATAATGGTAGCAACTAAGATTAGAAAACAATTGTTTCTCCTTTACCAAAATTTGGTACAGCCTAGATGAACCACCACCACCCAATACTTCACCAATCAAATCGGCTACATAATAACTCTTATCCATTCTGCCGCCAATATGCCAAGTTTTTATAAAAGCATCTAAGGGTACATCGGCTTTTATTTCTAATAATCCAGCTTGGGTTTGTTTGGTTTCTTGTGGTAAGTTTCTGTTGTATTTTTCGCCCATGGCTATTGAGCCAAACCATTTTTCTGCCAAGCGTTTCACTTCATCGGTTTGTACTTTGCCAGCTACTACCAATATGGCATTTATAGGGCGGTAATGTTTAAAAAAGAAATTCTTTACATCTTCAATCTTCGCATTTTCTACATGGCTTAGTTCTTTACCAATCGTCATCCAACGGTATGGGTGTTGCTTGTAAGCAAGTTCCCTCATTTTATGCCACACATCTCCATAGGGTTTGTTGATGTAGTGTTCTTTAAACTCCTCACACACCACTTTGCGTTGCACTTCCAAACTTTTTTTGCTAAATGCAAGGCTTAGCATTCTATCACTTTCTAGCCAAAAAGCAGTTTCAATATTTTCTGCTGGAAGGGTGCTGTAATAGTTGGTAAGGTCGTTGGTTGTGTAGGCATTGTTTTCTCCACCAGCACGTTGTAGTGGCTCGTCATAATCTTCAATATTTACACTACCGCCAAACATTAAATGCTCAAACAAATGTGCAAACCCCGTTTGTGCAGGGTTCTCATCTCTTGCACCTACATCGTACATTACATTTACCACAGCCATGGGGGTACTTGGGTCTTCGTGTACCAAAACCCTTAATCCATTATCTAGAACAAATCTGTTAAACTGTATCATGCCAATATTTTAATTTTTTCTTTTGGTAACCAGCTTTTGTATTTCATAGCATCATCGTTGCGTCGCACCCTTCAAGGTTCTATTCTTTACTGGGCAATGTGCATGGGCTTCACAAAAACCAGTATGTAAAATTGCAATAAAAAACCTTACCTCTGTTACGAGATAAGGTTTCCTGAAAATAATTCAAATCAAAAAGGTTAATGATACACATCTTTTCTATCTCCTATTGCAATGATGTCTATGGTTAATATTTTATCATGTATTTCATAAATAACCCTGTAATTTCCTATTCTTATTCTATAACCTTGTTTTCCTTTTAGTTTTTTACAACCGCTAGGTCTAGGGTTATTTACTAAATTCATGATTGCCTTTAAAATAGGATTTGCTATTGAATCACTTAATTTATCTAACTGCTTTTCGGCATTCTCTTTGTCAAATTAATGATGTAGTTAGCCATTATTTATGCTTCTTTTTTTTAAATAGTCTTCCAACAATATCCTTGTTCCATCATCATTGCTTTTTGCTTCATCGTACAGGCGTATATCTTCTAAATCTTCCAATTCTTCTAGCAAAGTATTAAACTCCTCCATAGGCAGTATTACCATGGTATTATTTCCTTGGCTGTCTTTAATGTATTGTGGGTGTATTATTGTCATTGCTTACTTGTTTCATTATAAAAATAAACATTTCTATTTCACCACCACCACCTTTTGGGTAAACACCTCTTCACCTACTATCATCTTTACCAAATAAATACCATTGCTTAGCGTAGGCACTGGCACATTTACAAAACCATTGCTGGCAGTAGTTGTTTGATTCATAAACATTTTACCAGCTATATCATTTACTTGCACAGTAACGGTAGTGCTTAGGCTATTATTCATTTGTAGGCGTATTATATTGCTTACAGGGTTGGGGTAAACAGTAAATTTATTATTCAACGGTATGTGTAGGCTAAATACTTCGGTGTAGCTGTACTTACCATCTTTATCTACTTTTTTCAAGCGATAATAAACCCTTCTTCCTCTTATCACATCTGTATTATCGCTAAAAGTATATTGGTATTTGCCCAATGCTTTTACTTGGCCAATTTTGTTGTAGTCGGTACCGTTAAAACTTCTTTCAATTTCGTATCGGTCAAAATTTATTTCTCTAGCTACTTCCCAATTCAGCACTACATCTTTGCCTATGAGTTTACCGCCAAAAGAAATTAAATCCACAGGTAAAGCACTCAAGCCTGGGCAGGTAGCATTCCAAACTGCATCTACATATTCTGGATGATCTACAAATGGGTTTCTATTGCCTTGGTATGCATAAGCTGCATTGTTACGATCAATTTCTTTTTGGCTTACCGGATCTTGGTTATGCCATTTAATCATCAGTTTTAAATAAGGTATATCTATGCTGGGGTAAGTGCTTGGATCTAAAGCTTGCAAGGCATTGCTACCACTAAGGTTACCCCAAGTAGGCATATTATCTTGATAGCGGGTAACCATGTATAAAAAAGCCCTTGCCAAATCTCCTTTATAGGCATTAATGGGTTCAAACACGGGTCCTGTAAAACCAGCTACTGACGATGAACCTAATTTACTACCATTTAAACTTGTAAAAGTTGCAGTAGCTACTTCGCCATAAATATAATTGCTGCGTACCCCATTTACCTTGCCATCTGTTGGAAAAATATGATGATAATCGGTACCTGGACCAACGGCTGTACCTGTGGTAAACCAGTTTTGCGGAAAGCTATGTTCCCTATTATAACAATCGCCTTCGCTACTATAACTACCACATTGCCCACCACTACCACTACCACCTGGGGTAAAGTTATAAGGATCGGGGCCTGTAGGTAAATCACTATAAATATCCCAAATAACATTAGCAGAAGTGCCTGGGCCTACTTCTCTTGGTTTAATATCAGCCACTATGTATTGGTTCCACAATTCGCCATAACTTTTTAAATTATTGCCTGTGGTAATTATAGTTTTTAAAGCTGTTTTTAAAGGTTCGCAGTTTAAGCCTGTAGCAGCATTGTAATAATTCACTGGCTCGCCACTACCCCCAGCTGTAGTTGTTGTGGTGCCTGTAAGTACAGTAGCATTGTATAAAGGACCGCCTGTACAGGTAAAATTATTTACCGCAAACACATAAAAATAATAG
>JAYVRD010000269.1:0-4581 GCA_043776595.1 Chitinophagaceae bacterium
TTTCTACTTTGCTGATTACGCATGCCCAGCCAAGATTTATTAGTAAGGGTAAAATAGAATTTGAAAAACAAGAGAATTTACACAAACAATTAGATGCCAATTGGGGAGATGATGAAGATGATGATGTTTGGAAAGCAACCATGAAAAAAAGTTTACCCAAGTTTCAAACCACTTATTACAACCTGCTTTTTAACGAGGATAAAACTTTGTACAAAGCTGGTAGAGAAACGCCAGCTACTGCTCAAAAAGTACCAGAATGGATGAGCGATCCTAGCTATGATAATATTGTGTACAACGATTTAAAACAACAACAAACAAGTAGCTACAAATCGGTTTTTGAAACAAAATATTTACTACAAGACAGCATTAAAAATATTGACTGGCGTATAACAAGTGATACTAGAGATATAGCTGGTTTTGAATGTAGAAAAGCCATTGGCAAAGTAATGGATAGCATATATGTAATAGCTTACTATACCGATCAAATTACTGTAAGTGGTGGCCCTAATGGTTTTGTAGGCTTACCTGGTATGGTGTTAGGTGTTGCAATACCACGATTAAATACTACATGGTTTGCTACCAAGCTAGAATTGGTTGATGTAAAAGAAAGTGACCTAACACAGCCTATAAAAGGTAAGAAAACGAACTATAAAGATTTAATGCAACAACTAAAAAAGAGCACCAAAGATTGGGGTAAGTATGGGCAGCGAAATATTTGGATGATTATGATTTAGGGGAGTTGGTAATTTGAAATTTAGAGCTGGCACACAGATAACACGGATTGGATGAATGCACACAAATTTATTTTGCTTCGCAAAATGATGGATAGGTGGATTGATAAAAAAAACCGCAGCCTAAGCTTGTTGAAGGTGCTGAAATGATATAAAGGGTTTCTACAAATTCAACCAATCAACTTCTACTTCTTCAACTCTAATACCCACACATACTTGCCACCAATCTTATGTGTTTTCTCAATGTTAAATGTTGCACCAGTAGCTACATCATAAGCTTTGGTAAAGCCGTTGGTACGTTCACTAAATCTATCTAAGCTTATACTAGCTTCAGTTTCGTTGGTGTTCATTACACACATAACTGTTTGGTTAGCATCGTATCTAAAATATACATACACTCCATCTTGCGGTACAAACTGCATTAGCTTTCCAGTTTTTATGGCAGATGATTTCTTGCGGAAATTAGCTAAGGTTTTAGTGTAGTCTTGTACTGCTTTTTCTTCATCGGTTAAGCCTTGTCCGGTAAAAGCATTTTTTGCATCGCCTTCCCAACCACCATAAAAATCAGCACGTACAAGTCCATCAGGGTTGCTTACACCTTTCATCAATACTTCGGTACCATAATACAATTGTGGTATGCCACGGCAAGTAAGCAACCAAGCTAACCCCATTTTAAGTTTAGCTACATCTCCATTTACCGTAGATAAAAAACGTGTCATGTCGTGGTTGTCTAACATAATACAATTACGCATGGGGTCTTTATACAAGAAATCGTTGCTAAGGGTTGTATATAGTTTGTTTACACCATCTGTCCAGCCAAACTTATCATTTAGTGCTGGCGTAATACCATAAAATAAAGTTTGAAAATCTACAGAGCCTTGAAGGTTACTTTTAAAACTAGTGTTGATATTATTATCGCAAAAGTAGGCTTGTGCAGCAGTGCCATGCACCCAGTTTTCGCCAAACATCGTCATCTTAGGATATTCTTTTATCAATGCATCATTACATTTATTCATAAACGGAAGATCATTGTATATGTAAGTATCAATCCTCCAACCATCCACACCAAATTCTTCTACACACCAAATAGCATGTTGAATCAAAAAATTTGCCACGTATGCATTACCTTGATTTAAGTCGGGCATCTGCTTAGTAAACCAACCATCGGCAGTACGTTTTTTTTCTTTTGCTGAGCCGTGGGTATCAAACAAAGGTTGGTCTTTATAGCTGGTTTGTGTAAATGTATCCCATTGGTGAAGCCAATCTTTCATGGGAGGGTCTGTTATTGTAAAATGATAGCTACCAACATGATTGTACACAGCATCTTGTATTAATTTCATACCACGGCTATGTAGTTCATTACTCAACTTTTTATATGCAGCATCACCACCAAAGCGTGGCTCAATTTTGTAGTGATTGGTAAAAGCATAACCATGTTCAGTTCGGTTAGGCATATCATTTTCAAGCACTGGTGTTAGCCATAAAGTAGTAGCACCTAAATTTTTTATGTAGTCTAAGTGATTTACAATTCCTTGCAAATCCCCACCATGGCGGTGATACATCGAATCTCGGTTTAGGCTTTGATCTCTCATGCCAGCCACTTTATCATTGCTTACATCACCATTGCTAAATCTATCTGGCATCAAAAAATAAATAAAATCACTAGCTGTTACGCCCTGTGCAAAAGCTGTACCCCTACCCTCTCTTCTTTTGTTTAAAGTAAAATCTATGGCGGCATCACCCACATTTATTTTTACTACACCAGGCTTTGCATTATCGGCTATGCTTACATCTAAAAAAACATAATTTTTACTTTCTACCTTATTTACTTTTATCAACTTTACGCCTGCATAGTTTATAGCAAACCTGTTTGTTGTAGCTACATCTTTTCCATGTAGCATTAGTTGTAGTGTATTATGTTTCATGCCCACCCACCAATTGGCAGGATATATTTCTTGAGAAAAAAGTGAATGATGAATAGTGAATAGTGAAATGATAAATACGAGTATTTTTTTCATGTTGTATTTTTTTGTAGCTAGCAATAGAATATCTATTTAGCTGCGGTTGCGTCGCACATTTTAGTCTATCTAGTACTATTAAACAATCAATGCGATGCTGCTAATGGTACATGTACACTATCGCCTTTCTTTTCTTTAATAATAAAAGCACAAATAATACCTGCTGCTATTAATAAGCACCCACCAATTAGCACAGCCATCAATCTATCGTTGTGTAAATAGTTCGTCATTATTTTACCAAAAAATAAAGAAGCAATTATTTCGGGCAGTACTATAAAAAAGTTAAAGATGCCCATGTAAATACCCATTTTATTTTCGGGTATGCAGCCAGCCAACATACTATACGGCATTGATAAAATAGAAGCCCAAGCAATACCTACCATACTCATAGCTACATACAGCATCCATGGTTCATGGATAAATTTTACACTTATTAATCCCAAGCCACCAATAAGCAAGCAAAAAGTATGTGTGTATTTTTTACCAATTTTACTTACCCAAAATGGTAGCGAAAATGCAAAGGCAAACGTTACTAAATTTAATATGGCAGAAGTGGTATTGGCATACTCTAAACCCTTTGTGTAAACCTCACTATTAGTTTTAGCATCACCTCCAAAAATATCAGAAGCTACACCAGTACTATAATAAAACCACATTAAAAACAAACCAGGCCAAGTAAGAAAATTTACCAAAGCCAACCGTTTCATTTGGTTAGGCATGTTTGTTATTGAAGATATAATTTCTTTTACCCCACCACCAAAACCCTTGTTGCTTTCTTTCACTTTATCTCTCCAATCCATATCGGTTGGTGGATATTCTTTACTTTTTAAGATGGTATATAGCACCGAAATAAAGAATACAGCACCGCCTATGTAAAACGAAATCATGATGTTTTGCGGAATAGAACCATTTGTTTTTTCCCTAGAAACATGAAACCAATCAGCTAATTTTTGAGGTAAGTAGCCAGCAATAAAAGAAGCCAAGCCAATAAACATGCTTTGCATAGCAAAACCAAAAGGTCTTTGCTTTTCATCTAAGTTATCTGCAACAAAAGCCCTAAAAGGCTCCATGCTTATGTTAATACACGAATCTAAAATCCATAGTGTGCCAGCAGCCATCCACACAGCAGAAGAATTGGGCAATACAAATAATGCAAGTGAACTAAGTATAGCACCAATTAAAAAGTAGGGTCTTCTTCTACCTAATTTAGGATGCCAAGTTCTATCGCTTAAATATCCAATAATGGGTTGTACAAATAAACCAGTCATAGGGGCAGCTAACCAAAGTCCAGGGATTTGTTCAGGCGATGCACCCAAAAACTCATAAATGGCACTCATATTACCCATTTGCAAACTCCAACCAAATTGAATTCCAAAGAAGCCAAAACACATATTCCAAATTTGCCAAAAAGACAATTTAGGCTTTAAGCCCGTGTAAGCAGTAGACATAGCAATCGTTTCGTTAGTGATTAGATGTGTATTAAATACACGTAGCTAAAATAGGATAAAAAAACATCCTGAAAGCAGGATGTTGAATTTGTTTTTTAAATCACAAAACCATCTGGTACTATAGAGCCTTTTTTTACCACCACAATTCCATCCTTCACAGAGTATAAATCAAAATCACCAGAAGCTAAATGAGCACCTCCGTTTATGCGTACATCGTTACCAATTCGGCAGTCTTTATCTATAATAGCATTCTTAATATAGCAGCGTTCGCCAATACCAATCTTAGGAACTCCCTTTGCAATATTTTGTGCCATCTCTTCTATTGTTTCATAATAATCATTACCCATTATATAAGTGCTCACAATAGTACTACCAAGCCCAATA
>JAYVRD010000270.1:0-4542 GCA_043776595.1 Chitinophagaceae bacterium
AGACTTAGCTATAAAAGAAGAGCCTAACAAAACCTGCCCTTGTGGTAGGCATTTTCCATTACTACAAAAAATTATAGGTAGAGATACAGATGTCATCCAAACTCCATCTGGCAAGTACCTAATTGTACATTTTTTTACTGGCATATTCGAGCATTTTCCGCAGGTACAGCAATTTAGAATTATACAGAGAGAGGTTGGCAAAATAGAAGTAGAATACATCCCATCAAGCAGCTTTACGCCAGAAGCCCTTGAAAATATTACCCATAAAATGTACGAAAGAGCCAAAGAACGTTTTCCTATACAATGGAAACAAGTAACCAGCATACCACCCACACCTTCTGGCAAGCCACAAGTAGTACAAAGCTTAATAGCCAATAAAAGTATTTTGTAACCACTGCTCAATTGAAATATAAAAGCTGGCTACAAAAAATCTATTCGTTAATATTTATGCTGTGTACTTTTCTGTAAAAAGCACAACCTTATCTTTACTGCTTTAATAGCAGCAATGAAAAAGTTAGATTGGTACATCATTAAAAAATTTCTCACTACCTTTTTCTTTTCTATTTTTCTATTTGCTGTAATAGCAGTAGCTATAGATACCAGCGAAAAAGCCGATGATTTTGTAAAATCTAAACTGCCTTTTAGTCGATTGCTTACCGAATATTACGCTGGTTTCATCCCTCAAATTATTGCACTGCTGTTTCCTTTGTTTGTGTTTATAGCAGTTATTTTTTTTACATCTAAAATGGCTGGTAAAAGTGAGATAGTGGCTATTTTAGCTAGTGGTACTTCGTACAATAGATTTTTACGCCCCTTTTTTGTAGCAGGTGTTTTTTTAGGTAGCATATTGTGGTATGGCAATCACTATGTAATTCCGGTGGCAAATGATATTCGTACCAACTTTCTCTCCAAATATGTAGATAACAACTCTACTTACAATCCTTTATTAGCAACTGATAGACTTAAAAGCAAATACTTTAGATTAAATGCAGACGCTTATGTAGGTATTCATAACTACGATACAGCTACTAAAAGTGGTGGGCCATTTTTTATGTACACCATAAAAGGCAAGCAAGTAGAAGCAAACCTTAGGGCAGATGCCATACGATGGGATACTGCTAAAAAACAATGGCTTTTAGATGGTGTTATAGAACGCCATCTAAATGGCATGCAAGAAACCATAGCCCAAGAAACCCAGCGCTTTATTGCTTTTAGCGAAACTAATAAAGAACAAAAGACCCTGACCTTTAACTTTAAACCCTTGGATTTAAAGAGTGATGACTACACCAAAGACAAGCTAACTACACCCCAGCTAGATAGATTTATAAAAATGGAAGAATTGCGAAGCAATGAAGGCATTAATACCTTTAAAGTAGAACGCTACCGTAGAGATGCTAGTGCAGTATCTGTATTAATTTTGGCTTTAATTGGTGCTGTAGTGGCTAGTAAAAAGGTAAGGGGTGGCAGTGGATTACACTTAGCCATTGGCATACTTACAGCAGTGTCTTATATTTTATTCGATAGATTTTCTACTATTTTTTCTACTAAAGGTAGCCTGCAACCCATGCTAGCTGCTTGGTTGCCCAATATCATTTTTATATTTATTTGGTATTGGTTGTATAAAAAAGCACCAAAGTAGTTTGTAGTTTATGGTACGTTGCCCCACCTTTACTTTTTTATGAAACCAGCTTTTGTACTACTATTAAACTTCGGTTGCGTCGCACATGTTAAGCTTTGGAATAAAAATTAAGCAACCAACATCCAACATCGAACACCCAACTTCAAATTTTTTTCTCTTTTCAACAACCAACAGCTATTTCAATTTGTTGTACATAATAAGTTGCTTTACCTTTAACCGCAGATTGTAAAACAGGGTGTACAGGTAATAAAACGGATGTTATAAAACGATTGCTTCCGTGCAGCCTCACAAATCCTTCAAATAAACTATATGGGTGTTATTAAAGAAAGGTTTAAGGCTAAAGCAGATATAGCCAACATAGAAATTAAAGACTTACTCAAAGATCATGGCAGTAAAAAAATTGGCGAAGTAACCCTTGCCCAAGTATATCAAGGTATGCGTGGTATAACAGGGTTAGTTACCGAAACTAGTTTATTAGATCCACAAGAAGGCATCCGTTTTCGTGGCTTTACCATACCAGAGTTGCAACAGAAACTTCCTAAGGCAGATGGTGGTAATGAGCCATTACCAGAAGGTTTATTTCATTTAATGTTGCTTGGAGAATTGCCAACAGAAGAAGAAGTACACCACGTAACCAATGTTTGGCAACGCCGCAGCCATGTACCCAATCATGTTTTTGCCACCATAGATGCATTGCCACTAACAGCACACCCAATGACTATGTTTGTTACAGGTGTAATGGCATTGCAAACAGAAAGTAATTTTGCAAAAGAGTATGCCAAAGGCATCAACAAAAAAGATTACTGGAACCCTATGTACGACGATGCAATGGATTTAATTGCACGTTTGCCACGTATTGCAGCCTACGTTTATAGAAAAAAATATAAAAACAGTGAGCATATACAACCCAATGGTTTATTAGATTGGGCTGGAAATCTTGCCCACATGATGGGTTTTGAAGACGAAAGCTTTAAAGAACTCATGCGTTTGTACATGACCATTCATGCCGATCATGAAGGGGGTAATGTATCTGCACACACCACACACCTTGTTGGCAGTGCATTAAGCGATCCTTACCTTAGCTATGCTGCTGGTATGAATGGTTTGGCTGGCCCATTGCATGGCTTGGCTAACCAAGAAGTGATTAAGTGGATATTTGAAATGCAAGAAAAATTAGCTACCGATTTACCTACTAAAGAGCAAATAGAGCAGTATGTAAAAGATACCTTGGCAGGTGGTAAAGTAGTGCCTGGTTATGGTCATGCAGTATTGAGAAAAACAGATCCTCGTTTTCAAGCCCAAATGGAGTTTGGAAAAAAACACATGCCCGATGATAAGCTATGCCAAACCGTTTGGAATATTTATGAAACCGTACCACCCATTTTACAATCGCTGGGCAAAATAAAAAACCCTTGGCCCAATGTAGATGCACATAGTGGTGCATTGTTAGTGCATTATGGCATGGTAGAGTACGAATTTTATACTGTATTATTTGCCGTAAGCCGAGCATTGGGTGTATTAGCTAGCCTTTGCTGGGATAGGGCTTTAGGCTTTCCGCTAGAAAGACCAAAAAGCGTAACCACCGAAAGTGTAAAGCTTTGGCTAGATGGTAAAGATGAAATTTGGGAGTAATTAAATACAGTTTTATGTAGCCAGCTTTTGTAGTACTATTAAACTGCGGTTGCGTCGCACATTTTAAGCTAAGGATTGCTATTAAGCAAAACATATAAAGAGGTTTCATTTATTTGAAGCCTCTTTTTTATAGTATCAATTTTGTTTGGTTGGTTAAAGCCCTGCTTATACATTTGCAATCTTATGGGGGTTTAGCTCAGTTGGTAGAGCGTTTGCATGGCATGCAAAAGGTCAGCGGTTCGACCCCGCTAATCTCCACTAAAACGGGAATATCACTACGCAAGTTGATGTTCCCGTTTTTCTTTTCCTCTAAAACAGTTGCTAAATTTGCCACATAGGAAAGTACACCAACCGACTACAAGTGATGTACATTTGAATATAGAGCAGCATGCTGTTGAAAGCAGTAGGAGTGAAGAAACTAATACAATACAATGTTGGTGCAAAACACACAACATTGGCGAAGACCGAAGCGAAGAACACCAACTAACTACAATAGAACATTGGCAAACAACGAAGCGAAGAACACCAACGAACTACAAATGCTTACAATGAAAATAAGTAATTTTTTCTTTCAAGCACACTATTAACTAAATCAGTTGGTGAAAACAACAACTGAGGCAGCGTTTAATTTTATTATTTTCGTTAGAGAGGGAATACAAACTAACTTCAAACTACAAAGACCAACCAACTACAAAGCCTGGTGAAACAGTCGTTAGAGAGAAAAAAATTCAAAACTCTAATTCAAACAGACGTCCAGATGTCCAAATATTGGATAAAAACAATAAAACTAGAAAAGTGTTCGAAGCGGAACGAAAAGTGAATTCAAAAAGAAATAAAGTAAGAGAGGCGGAGTATAAAAAATTAAACATTGACCAAGAAACACATAAAGTAGTTAATTAGTATGGCACAATTAAATTTTCTCTTAAATAAAGATGATACAGTAACTCTTTTAAACGTGTGTTTTCAAAGTGGTTGTGTTCTGATTCCTTCAATACATTACGATTTTGAAGATTACATAGTACTCAATAATGTTAATGATTTTATGTTTTTCAAAAAACCTGTTTCATTATTTCTTATTGTTCAACAAAAGTATTTGATGTCACCCCTAAGAATGGATTTTTTCATAGACAGCCTAGGGCAAAAAAAATATTACATTGTTCAAAGGGTTGGTGGACCAACTATTGAGTTTTTATCATCATTCTCTACAAAAATTCCTAAAGAAATTAAATACGGTTTTATTAGTATTTACCCATTCTTTTATGATAATGACA
>JAYVRD010000271.1:0-4515 GCA_043776595.1 Chitinophagaceae bacterium
CCATATACAACTTCTTTAAAAACTTTAATACTCAAAAAGGAAGACTAATGACAACGTTGAATTTTAAATTCGGAATTATTAAAGCATTTTAGTATAAAATTTTCTTATTTTCTTTGATGGCTTTTTGTAAATCTTGTGGTATTTTGTTGCTTAGTGTATAATCAATTTTGCCATCATCACTAATATCATCATTTAAATAATCGTATTGAAAACGTGTGGCTGCTACACAGGTTTTGGTGGCTTTCATTACATCTACATCGGCTTGGTCTAATGTACTCATGTAAATATTTCTTGGGTTGCTATGCTTTACTTCTAAGTTGCCTACACCACAACACATATCCCAAACCATATATTCTTTTTGCCAGTTTTTACCTAAGGTTTCTGTTAGTTTATCGTATGCTTTATCTACCACAGCCAATGGTGTGTAGTAAGCACCTTTAAAGCTTCGTTCATCAATAGGAATAAGGCTATCACGGCGTTCTAACAAATAATTTCTATACTCTTGTTTTGGTGGTCGGTTATAAATTGCCCAAAATTGTCGGTAGCCTTCTTTGCTTCCCAATTCAAAAATTTTACCTCCTAAACTAAATACAGGTGCATTATTTTTGTGCAATAATTCGGCAGGTAAATTATCATGTGTACTCACCGTTCCGTCACTCATTATATCAGCAAAAAATAATAAGGCAAATTCTTCTGGGGCAACGCCTTTAATTTCATTACCAATCATTATTACCCATTTATCAAATACTTGTTTTAAGTTATCTGGAGTAATTTGTGTACGTACAATATCGCCACTTGTAATGGCATTTTTTATGGTGCTAATAAATTCATCTTCATGGGTTTCAATTTTAAAACTCACGATGTATGTACCTATATATGCACTCACTACATCTAATGCTTCTTGTGTATAGCCACTAGCACTTTTGCCCCATTTTATAGGTTGTTTTTTGTTTGATAAAAGTGGTAGTGCATTGGCAGTTTTCATAATGGCTGCCTTCTTGGTATCTATCACACATAAAAATGGTGGAATGGTTTCGCCTTTATCTAATGCTTGTTGTACATAATGCAACAACTGTGTAAACATTTGATAGCTGCTATGCTTGTAACCATCTTTTGCTTCAAACCAAATTTCTTTGGTTTGTATATCTATTAAATTTTTGCTATAGCTTTTTAAGCCCAATGCTTTTATGTAAGCATCTTTTACATCTTCTTCGGTTTTGGCAGTTTGTAGTTTGGTGAAGAGGTTCAATGGTTTTATATTTTGGGTATTAACTATGGTTTGCCCACTATTAACTTATGCGTTGCTAAGATAAAGGCAGCAGATGATTTATGGTAAGAAGAAATTTCTTGGACTTAAGATTTTTGCTATGGTAAGCTAAGATTGATTTGAAATATACATCTCGGCTATTATAAAAGCTTAATAGTTATTCATAGCCAAACATGTGTCCTTCGGCTCTGCTCAGGATAAACTTGCAACCACAGCTTAATGGATATGCTGCTGCTGGCTACAAAAAATTACTCTTTCATTACTTTATTGCCTACGGCACAATTTAAACACATTTTTTCTTTGCAATAGCCATTGGTTAGCTGTATAAGGGCTTGAGAATCTAACGCATTGGTATTGGCAATTTGTAGTGTTTTCCAACTTTTAGTAATAGTGTTTTGTTCGGGTGCAAGCTCTTGAAGCCAGCGTATGGCTTTGTCTTTATACTGCTCGTCTTTACTGTACAAGCCATAGGCAAATAAAATGGGTATAATGGTATTGATGAGTATATTATCTACCATTGTTTCGCCCAAATTTTTAGGTTTATAAGTAGTGGGTTCATCAAAACGATAATGATAATGCCAGTAATCGTTTGCTGTGACATTCAACAATTGTTTTACCTCTTTTAATTGTTGTAACTCTTTAATTTTAGAAAATAAATGAGAACTCTGATGCACCAACATAGCCAACAATGCCAAGCGAATTGTAGGAAAAGCAGCAGGACGCATGCGAAGAAAAGCTGGCTGAACGAGGCTTTTATTGAGTTGATACTTTTTTTGGTACAAGCGATACTCCCTTTGTAATAGTTTTGGATAATCTTCTTCAAAATTGGCTTGCAGCAAATTGGCTTGCCCTAGCAATAATGCTTCTAACTGGTGTATTTGATTTTTGTGTTTGGCGATAATATTTACTGGAATGGTTTGTGCCAATTGCAAGAAATAAGCAGCATTTACTTTGATACCAAAATTGGCGGTTAGCATCCACCAAAAAACTTCATCCCAGTGGTTATTGCTTTGCTTAAAAAGTTCTAATACTTTTTTAGATTTTTGTTCTAAACGTTCGGCTGCTAATCTTTCCTTCCATGCCAGCCAACCCATATTGCTTAATGCTGGTAATAATTTTTTGCAAGCAATGGTATTGGGTTCATCCATTAATTGTTGATAGCGTTGTAGCAACACTTTGGCTACACGGTTTTGTAAAACTAATGTTGGTAGAATTTGATTGTTGGCATCTTTTACCTCTCCATCGTGCTGCCAAACTACATGTAATATTATGTTGGAGTAGTTGGCATCGTTACTGTGCTTGTGTTTGTTCCAATCGGTGGAGTTGATGTGTAACTCAATATTGCCTACTAAAGTAAGAGAGCCAATCTTGATGGTAGCTTGTAAAAAATCTGCCCCTTGGTTATGATTGAACATGCCAGGTTTTATAATCTGCAATGGCTCACCATCTTCAGTATACAGCCCAGTTTTGTTGTAGTGCTGAAACTGCCAAATGAATTGTAGTAAACGCTCCGTCATTGTTTAGTAAATAGTGCTTGGTGAATAGTGAAAGTATGAAATTTCTAAATTAAATAACACAAACATCTATCAACAACCAACTATCAACTAATTTCTTTCAACGCCTGCACTACCCTACTCACAGGCAAACCCATAACGTTGTAAAAATCTCCTTTTATTTGTTTAATACCTACTACCCCAATCCACTCTTGTATGGCGTAGGCACCAGCTTTATCGTAGGGTTGGTATTGATCTACATAAAAAACAATTTGCTCTTGGGTTAAGGGGTGAAATGCTACATCGGTTATATCGGCAAAAGCTATTTCTTTTGTTGGAGTAAGGATAACTACACCTGTAATTACTTGGTGGTGATTGCCTGCAAGCTGTGTGAGTATATCTATAGCATCGGCTCTATCTTTTGGCTTACCAATAATTTTATTTTTTAGTACTACAACGGTATCGGCAGCCAAAATGGTTTTGTTTTTATGTTCGGTGGCTTGCAAATGTTTTTGTACTACTGAGGCTTTTTCTCTAGCAATGAATAGAGGTATTTCTTCTACAGCTAAATTAGATGGATAAGATTCATCGGTTGGTATTACAACAATTTCAAAAGGCTGTTCGGCCCATTCTAATAATTGTTTTCTTCGTGGTGATTGAGAGGCTAAGATAATTTGCTTCATAGTAGTGTATAGCTTAACATGTGCGACGCAACCGCAGCTTAATAGAAGATCTACTGCTGGTTACAAAAAAATAGTAAAGGCATTGAATTTAAAAAACAACATCGATAAAATCCCTGTTAGCATAATCCATTTTACAATGCTGCTTATGCTGTGAAAATTGCCAGCTGATTGTGCTTTAAACAGTTTGCTAAAAATAAAAATAAGCGGAATGATAATAAATGCTGTGCAATAACCTGCACTTAACCAAAAGCCCCAGCCAAATTGTAGCACGTAAAACTGAACAATAATTAAAGCGGTAATTAAAACAATTAACCAAACAGCTATAAATACTTTGCTGGCATTTAAGCCCCAAACTATAGGCATGGTTTTACAGGCATATTTTCTATCGCCTTCTATGTCTTCCATATCTTTTACTACTTCTCGTATAATAGAAATGATGAACGCAAAACCTGCGTATAAAAATGTGAGTCGAGAAATTTTATCGGCTTGTAGGCTGCTGCCTTTTCTAAACACATCTAGCAAGTGGTTGGTTTCGCAATAGGTAATTACTAAAATTACCCAAGCGGTGAGTAGTGAAATAAGCAGATTGCCTATTAAGAATTTCTTTTTTAGTGATGCCGAGTAAAAAAAAAGCAATAGCACACAAATAGTATTTGCCAGGCCTAAAAAGCGAACGTTGGTTTTTATATCTATGTAAAAACTTAAGCCAATACCAACTAAGCTAAGTATTAAGTGCCACAGTATTACCCAACGCCTGCTAATCATTTTATCTACCACTACTTTAGTAGGCTTGTTTATTTGGTCTATGTTCAAATCAAAGTAATCGTTAATAATATTGCCAGCTGCAGCTATACAAACCGATGCTATTACCAGCAATACAAAATATACCCCATGTACATTGGTAACCACACCTGCTGATTGAAAAATTGGCTGCTCGATACAATACAAAAACAGCAACTGTGTTAGTGCAATAAACACAAGGTTAGGCAACCTTACCAATCTTGAAAAAGCAGCTACAGATTTCAAACTAAAAATTAAAATATGAGATAAACTACAACTAAAAATTTATTGA